>CANHTE010000349.1 GCA_947462945.1 Acetobacteraceae bacterium | reverse complement strand
TCCGGCATGGGAATCAGCGCCAGCCGATCATGCTGCGGAATCCGCGCACGGTCCCAGTATTGGCTGTTGCGAATGGCCTCCAGCCGCTCGCGCGGCACAAAGCGGTCGGCGATGTAAGGGCCGGTGCCGGAGGGGCGCTGGGCGAAGCGCTCCCAGTTGCGGCCCAGCTCCTCGAAGCGCGCGGGAGAGGAATAGAAGACATTGGCCATGAGGTAGGGGAAGACCGCGTCCACCACCTTGGTCTCGACCTCAATGGTCATGGGGTCCCGCACGCGCCAGCGTTCGATATTGCCGGTAAAAAGGCTGCCCTGGGCGGCCTGCGCACGGTCAAATTGCGGCGCGTCGCGGTCCAGCAGCTTGGCCAGGTTCCAGGCGACGGATTCCGCCGTGAAGGCCGAGCCGTCGTGGAAGCGCACGCCGGGGCGGATGCGGAAGACCCAAAGCTTCTTGTTATCCGCATCCACCGTCCAGGATTCGGCCAGGCTCGGCCGCAGCTGGGCGGCGCGATCAGCGCGGGAGAGGTCCCAGGCGATCAGGGGGTCATAGAGGGTCAGGCCCAGAAAGCGGTTGCCCTCGGCGCCCTGGCTGGGCTGGCCGGTGGTGAAGGGGATGTCGGCGACGGTCATGCCGACGCGCAGGGTTGTTGGGGTCTGCGCTTGTGCGGCAGGGGCAGCGGCAAGGGCGGCCCCCGCCACCAGAAGGTCGCGGCGATGCATGGGTGACTCCTTGAATCATGACCCGGCATTCCCTGAACATCAGGCTGGCACGCGCGGCCGCCCCCCGCAACCACCGCTTCCCGCGCTGGCCTGGAACGGGCAGGATGACGGCCATGGAGAAGCGCCCCAAAATCCTCATCCTCGGTGCCGGCATCATGGGGCTTTGCACCGCCTGGGCCCTGCTGCGCCAAGGCTTTGCGGTCCACCTGCTGGACCAGGCCCCGCCGCCCAACCCGGCCGGCGCCTCGGTGGATCACCACCGGCTGATCCGCCATGCCTATGGCGCCCAGCGCGGCTATATGCGGATGGTGGATGACGCCTATGCCGCCTGGGACCGCCTCTGGGATGACATCGGTGAGGTGCTGCACATCCCCACCGGCGTCCTGGCGCTGGATGACACGGCGGGCGAATGGGTGCGCGAAACCCGCGCCGCCCTGCGCGCGGATGGCCGCGCGCATGAGGATTTGACCGCGGCCCAGATCGAAACCCGTTTTCCCTATCTCTCCGGCGCCGGCATTCGCGATGCCTTTTTCTGCCCCGCCGGCGGGGTGCTGCTGGCCGAGCGCATCGTGGCGGCCCTGGCCCGGCATGTGCAGGCGCAGGGCGCCGTCATCGAAGTGGGGCGCGCCATAAACCTGGACCCGACGCAGGCCACGGTGATGCTGGAGGGTGGCGCCACGCGCTCGGCCGATAGGCTGGTGGTGGCCGCCGGACCCTGGATTCCACGCCTGCTGCCTGAGGTGGCGCGGCGCGTCACCCCCTCGCGCCAGGTGGTGGTGCGGCTGGAAGCGCCCTCGGCCGTCTGGAACACCGCGCCCATGCTGCTGGACCTCGCCACCGAGGGCGGCTTCTACTTGGTGCCGCCCGTGGCCGGCACGCCGCTCAAAATCGGCGATCACAGCTTCTCGCGCCTTGGCCATCCGGATGATGACCGCACGCCCGATCCGCGTGAGGTGGAGCGCATTCTCTCGCTCGCACGGCGTCGCATTCCGGGGCTTGAGGGCTTTGCCCGGCTGGGTTCCGCCACCTGTTTCTATGATGTGGAGCCGGATGAGCGCTTCGTGATCGAACCCCTGGCACCCCGCGCCTGGGTGATGTCGGGCTTTTCCGGCCATGGCTTCAAATTCGGCGCGGTGCTGGGCGAACGCCTGGCCCTGGCCATCGCCCAGCCCGAAACAGCCGCCAGCCTGCCCGCCTGGGCCGCCGGCGATGAGGTCATCCCCGCATGAACGCCACCCAGACCGAAGACATCCTCTTCGCCCTCACCAGGCTCCATGCCCTGCCGGATTGCGGGTTGGAGGCGGGCGACATCGCCGCCCTGCTGGAGGAGATGCGCAAATTCACGGAAGGGCTGATCGAGCCCGGCCGCCTGGAGGCGGACCGCATCGGCGCACGCTTCGCGGATGGCGTCGTGACCTGCCCCCCCAGCTACCGCGCCGCCTATGCCGCCTGGGTCGAAGGCGGCTGGCAGGGCCTCGCGGCGAATGAGGAGCATGGCGGGCAGGGCCTGCCCTTCGCCCTCTGGGCCGCGCTTTCCGAATTGCTGGCGACCGCGGACATGGCCTTCTCGCTCTGCCCCATGCTGACGGGCGGCACCATCGAAGTGCTGGAGAAATACGGCACGGCCGAGCAATCGGCCAAATGGCTGCCCGAACTCATCAGCGGGCGCTGGACCGGCACCATGTGCCTGACCGAACCGCAGGCCGGCAGTGATCTCTCCACCGTGCGCACCCGGGCCGAACCCTTGCCGGATGGCCGCTACGCCCTGCATGGCCAGAAAATCTACATCACCTTCGGCGCCCATGATCTGGCGGCGAATACGCTGCATTTCGTGCTGGCCCGCCTGCCCGACGCACCGCCCGGCTCACGCGGGATCAGCCTTTTCGCAGCGCCCGCCCTGCTGCCCGATGGCACGCCCAATGCGCTGCGTTGCGGCGGCATCGAGCACAAGCTGGGCATCCATGGCTCGCCCACCTGCACCATGCTGTTCGAAGGCGCCACGGCGGAACTCATCCATGAGCCGCATCGCGGCCTGCCGGCGATGTTCGCGCTGATGAACAATGCCCGCCTGCAGGTGGGCGTCGAGGGTGTGGCCATCGGCGCCCGCGCGCTGCATCTGGCCGAGGCCTACGCGAAGGACCGCATCCAGGGCGGCCGGCCCATCGCCCGCCACCCGGATGTGGCCCGCATGCTGGCCGAGATGCGCGCCATGACCCTGGCCGGCCGTTTCCTGGCCTATGAGGCGGTGATCGCGGCCGACCACGCCCGCCAGGGCGATGCGGAGGCCGAGGCGAAGCTCGCCCTGCTCACCCCCATCGTGAAGGCCTGGTGCACCGACCGGGGGGTGGAGGCCGCCAATCTGGGCGTGCAGGTGCATGGCGGGATGGGCTTCGTGGAAGGCAGCGGCGCCGCCCAGGTGCTGCGGGATTCGCGCATCGCGCCGATTTATGAGGGCACCAACGGCATCCAGGCGCTGGACCTCGTCACCCGCAAGCTGCCGCGGGACCAAGGGGCGCTGCTGCGCCGCATGCTGGCCGAAACCCGCACCACCGACCCACGCCTCACGCCGGCGGTCGAGGCGCTGGAGGGCGCCACCAGCTGGATTTTGGCCGCCGCACCCGAGGAAGTGGCGGCCAGCGCCAGCGCCTATCTGGAGGCCTGTGGCTGGGTGCTGGGCGCAGGCCTGCTGGCCCGCGCCGC
>CANHTE010000348.1 GCA_947462945.1 Acetobacteraceae bacterium | reverse complement strand
GGACGTTGGTGATGGGCGCGAAGGCATCGCCCAGATCCTTCAGCACCACGTTGATCAAGCGCTCAACCAGGGTGCGCTCGATGGTGGTGTAGGGCCGCCCTTCAATCCGCATGGCCGCAGTGCCACGCCGCCCGCCCAGCAGCACATCCACCACCGAATAGATCAGGGAGGAGTCCACGACGATCAGGCCGAAGTTATCCCATTCCTCGACCTTGAAGACGGCGAGCATGGCGGGCAGTGATACGGAGTTCAGGTAGTCGCCAAAACGCTGGCTGGCCACGCTGTCAATCGAGACTTCGACATTGTCGGAGGTGAAGTTGCGCAGGCTGGTGGAGAGAATGCGGACCAGCCGGTCGAAGATGATCTCCAGCATGGGCAGGCGTTCGTACGAGATGAGACCCGAATGGATCATCCGCTCGACGCCGGTCTTGCCGGCTTCCTCGCCACCGCCGCCCTCGAAGCCCAGCAGGCTGTCGATTTCGGACTGGTTCAGCACCCGCGTCGCATCGGGCGCGGCGGAAGCGCCGGGCGCCTCCTCATCGGCAAGTGCCGCGCCCCAGGCGGCCGCCATATCGTCTTCTTCGGTGCTGCTCATTGGACGAGGATCTCGGTAAAGAGAACGTCGGTGACGCGCGCCGGGGCAGCGGCGATATTGGCGCGGGCAATCAACTCCTCGCGCAGGCGATGGGTGCCGGCGCTGCCGCGCAATTCCTCGGGGCGGATTTCGCGAAGGTAGGTGGTGAAAAGGTCCACCAGGCGTGGCATGGCGGCCTGGAGTGCCGCCGCATCCTGTGGCCCGGCCACCTCAACCTGGCTTTTCAGCCGGATGAAGGCACGGCGCCCGGGCGCGTTCAGATTGGCCGTAATGTCGGGCATGCTGACAAAGACCGGCTGGCGGTTCACCGGCTGCGGTTCGGCCGAGGCCTCGACCTCGGACGGGGGCGGCGCGGGCGACAGAATGCCGCTGAACCAGACGCCAGCGCCGATGGCGCCCAAAAGCACGGGCACCGCCAGCAGAATCAGTTTCTTCTTCGAGCCATGGGGCTTGGCCTCGGCCTCGCCCGCATCCGTTTGGGCTAATTCGCCCTTTGCCGCCGCCATGGCGTCCACACCCTTCTGGTTGCTGGAGAAGAGGGTTTTGGTGCATTAGGATTAACAAAGCATTGCGGCAGAAACCGTGGCCATGCGGCAGGATTTCCCCCCTGCCCCGGCAATCCCTGCCGCTCCTTCGCGCCCTCGCCCTGGCACGCCGCTTGCGTTTGCCTCCCCAGGTCCCGAACGGAGTGCGTCATGGACAACCCGAGCTACATCGTCCTCTCCCGTCTGTCGTCGCAGATGCGGGCGAGCCAATTGACGGCGAACAACCTCGCCAATGCGGAAACGCCTGGCTACCGCTCCAGCCGGCCGATCTTTGCCGAGCGTGTTGAACAGCAGGGCCGCGTGCTCGGCCCGAACGCCGGACGCAACGTCGCCTATTCCTGGGACCGCGCGAGCTGGCGTGACACCCAGGCAGGTGCCATCAGCCAGACCGGCAACCCGCTGGATGTCGCCATCTCAGGCACCGGCTTCTTCGTGGTCGAGACACCGCGCGGCGAGCGCTACACAAGGGCCGGCCGCTTTGCCCTGGGCGCGGGCGGCCAGATGGTGGACCAGACGGGCGCCCCCGTCCTGAACACGGATTCACGGCCCATCGCCATCGCTCCCAATGACACGCGGATCGAGATCCTGGGCGATGGCACCATCCGCTCCGAGAACGGGGTGCTGGGCCGCATGCGCATCGTGCGCTTCGCCGATGAGCAGGCTCTGCGCGCCGAGGGCGAGCGCCACATCAACGCTGACGGGCAGGACCCGGAGGAAGTCAGGCGGCCCAACCTGGTGCAGGGCGCGCTTGAGGGCAGCAACGTCCAGTCCGTGCTCGAAATGACGCGCATGATGGCGGAGCTGCGGGAATTTCAATTCGCCACCCAGTTCATGGAGCGCGAGGCCGAGCGGCAGCAAAGTGTCGTGGACCGCCTTCTGCGCCGCCGCAGCTAAGGAGGTTTGACCATGTGCCCACGTGCCATCGCTAAAAATTTTTCCGCCATGCGGCGGCTCACCGGAAAGGACTGCTGATCATGCGCTCACTCGCCATTGCCGCCACGGGTATGCTCGCGCAGCAGACCAATGTGGAAGTGATCTCCAACAACCTCGCGAATATGGGCACCACCGGCTACAAGCGGCGGCGCGCCGAATTCCAGGATTTGATCTATCAGAACCTGCGCCGCGTCGGCAGCCAGAGCAGCGATACGGGCAGCGTGCTTCCCTCAGGGGCGCAGGTGGGCCTGGGTGTGCGCACCGCGGCGATCTATCGCGTGTCCGAACAGGGCAATCTGCAACAGACGGAAAACCGCTTCGACCTGGCCATTCGTGGCAATGGCTATTTCCAGATCCAGATGCCCTCGGGCGAGGTCGCCTACACGCGGGACGGCACTTTCGCCCTGAGCCCCGAGGGCGTGATGGTCACGGCCGAAGGCTTCGTCGTGCAGCCCGGCATCACCATCCCCGCCGCCGCGCGTGATGTGACCATCAATGCGAGCGGCGAGGTTCTGGCGCGGCTCGATGGCCAGATTGCCCCGCAGAATGTGGGGCAGATCCAGACGGCGATCTTTGCCAATGAAGGCGGGCTGGAAGCCATCGGCGACAACCTGTTCCTCGCCACCCCGGGCTCCGGCGCGGCGCAGGCGGCGGCACCCGGGCAGCCGGGCCATGGCTCGGTGATGCAGGGCTTTGTTGAAACCAGCAACGTGAATACGGTGCAGGAAATCACCTCGCTCATCACGGCACAGCGCGCCTACGAAATGAACAGCCGCGTGATCACGGCGAGCGATGAAATGCTCAGCACCCTGACGAGGCTGCGGTGATGCGCCGCCGCCACATCGTGGCTCTCGGGGCACTCGGGGCGCTCGGCGCGCTCGCGCTGCCGGGCGAGGCACAGGCGCAGGCCATCCTGCGCCCGCACGCCTTGCTGGAGGGCGATGTGCTTCGCCTCTCGGACCTTTTCGATCATGCAGGGCCCCGCGCCGATACGGTGATCGCGGCTGCCCCGCAACCTGGACGCCGGATGGTTCTGGAAACACAGAACCTGATCAACATCGCACGCCAAAATGGCGTGCCATGGCGGCCCCTGACGGGCACGGATCGCATCGTCATCGAACGCCCGGGAAGACCCATCCCGCGCAACGATATCGAGGCAGTGCTGCGTGACGAATTGTCGCGTCACGGCGTAGAGCCGGACATGGAGCTGGAATTGCCCGGCCTGATTCCACCGATGATCCCGGCCAGCGCCTGGTTCCAACTGGCCGTCGAAGGCGTCTCGGTCGAGCAGCCGGGCATGCGCTTCCAGGCCACTCTTGTGGTGCTGGCCGATGGTTCGGGCACGCAG
>CANHTE010000347.1 GCA_947462945.1 Acetobacteraceae bacterium | reverse complement strand
GCTGGTGGACATCTTCCGCGCCGAGGAAAACTCCTGCCTGCTGGGCACGGATGCCATGCGTGATGGCGTGGACGTGCCAGGCCGCGCGCTGCGCCTGCTGGTGTTTGACCGCGTGCCCTGGCCGCGCCGCACCATCCTGCACCGCGAGCGCCGCCTTCATCTGAGCGAAGGCGCCCCCCAGGGCTATGACGACACGCATGCGCGGCACAAGCTGCGCCAGGCCTTCGGCCGGCTGATCCGCCGCGCCGATGACAAGGGCGTGTTTGTCCTGCTGGACCGCGCCTGCCCCTCACGCGTGCTGGCCGGCTTGCCGGAGGGGGTGACGCCGGAACGTGTGACGCTGGCGGAGGCGGTGGGGCGGACGCGGGAGTTGTTGGGGGGGTGAAGGGAAGGGCCTCCGGCGGCTGGGGCCGAAAGGCCCCAGACCCCATTCCTTGGCGCTCATCCGACCAGGACAACACCCAGAACACTGAAGTTATTGGGGTCTGGGGCCTTTCGGCCCCAGTCGCCGGAGGCCTTTTTTATCGTTCAGAACTCAATCCGTATCCCGCTCTCCCGCAGAAACTCCCGCCAAAACACCCCGCTCTCCCGCACGAATTGCGCAAACTCCGCCGGCCCCAGCGATAGCAAATCCACCCCCAGCGCCTCGAAGCGCGGCTTGGCTTCCGTGCTGGTGATGGCGGCCAGGATCACCTCGCTGAGTTGGGTTACAAGCGGCGCGGGCGTCGCGCTGGGCGCGCCAATGCCGAACCAGGCGTCAATCACCGTATTGGCCATGCCGCTCTCGATCAGCGTCGGCACCTCCGGCAATCCGGCGAAGCGCGTGGGCGAGGTGACGGCCAGCGCGCGCAATTGGCCGCCGCGAATCAAGGGCAGCGTGGCGGCGAGTGAATCCGAGCCGAACAGCACCTGCCCGCCGATGATATCCGCCATGGCCGCCCCGCTGCCGCGATAAGGCACATGCGTGCCTGTCACGCGCGCCTTGTGCAGCACGATCTCCGAGGCGAGATGCGTGATGGTCCCCGCACCGGAGGAGGCAAAGGTGCCATGCGCGCCGGGTGCGCGCAGCCGCTCGATCAACTCGGCGAGGCTGCGCGGCGCGGCGGGCGAATTGGCCGTGACCAGCACGTAGAAACTGCGCCCGATGCCCACCACCGGCGCAAAATCGCGCTCGAAGGTATAGCCCGCGCGGGGGTTGAGCGTGGGGTTCACCAGGAAGGTGCTGGTGGTGCCGAGCGTCAGCGTATGGCCATCCGGGGCCGCACGCGCGCCTTGCTCGGTTCCGGTGATGCCGCCGCCGCCGGGCCGGTTTTCAACGAGGATGGGATGCGCCAGGCGGTTGCGCGTCTCATGCGCCACGATACGCGCGATGGCATCGCTGCCCGTGCCAGGCGCGAAAGGCAGGATCAGCCGGATGGGCTGGCGCGGGAAATCCTGCGCGCGGGCCATGGCGGGCCATGCGATGGCGGCGGCCGCAAAGCGCAGCCGGTTGCGGATGGCGTTTCTCATGCGGTTTTCCCCTGTTGGGCGGCGATCTTGGCGCGGCCATGCGCCAGCGCCTCCGCCCGGTTGCCATGCAGCCCGGCGCGGCTGTTCAGCGGCAGGCCCAGCCGGGCCGCGATCTCTCGCGCGGCGGCGATGACGGCGCCCGATTCCAGCCCGGTCTCGATCCCGCAGAGTTCCAGCATTTGCGCCAGATCCTCGGTGGGCATATTGCCGATGGCCTCCGGCGTGGCGACGCCGCCGCCCAGCCCGCAGATCGAAACCTCGAAGCGCGTCACGCCGGCATCCAGCGCCGCCAGCACATTGGCCGAAGCCAGGCCCGCCTGGTCATGCACATGATAGCAGAGGGTCATGCCCTGGTGCCGGTCGAGGATGCGGGCGAAGCGCGCGCGCACCGTGGGTGGATCTTCCATGCCCAGGCTGCCGGCGAGCATCAGATCCCGCAGCCCGGCCTCATGGAGCCGGGCCACGATGGCCAGCACCCGCTCCTCCGGGATCAGCCCGTCCAGCGGGCACCAGAAGGCCATGCCAAGGCCGAGGGAGAAGGGCTTGCCGGCCCGTTCCGCGATGCGCAGCGCCGCGATGGCCTGCTCCACGGCGCCTTCGATGGTGGTGTTCTGGTTCAGCGCCGAATAGGCGACGGAGGCGGTGATCAGCCCCACCATCTCATGGATGCGGGTGCGCGCGGCGCGTTCGGCCCCGCGCGCATTGGGGACCAGGCCGCGCAGATTGACACCGGGCAGGGGTGGCAGGCGCTCCAGCACCTCCTCCGCGTCACGCAATTCGGGAATGAAGCGGGGATGCGCGAAGGAGACGGCCTCGATCTCACGCAGGCCGGCTTCGGCCAGGCGCTGGATCAGCCAGAGTTTTTCCTCAGTCGGTAGCCAGCGGCCGAGTGATTGCAGCCCGTCACGCGGGCCCACTTCGGTGATGATGGCGCGGGCGGGCAGGGTGATCATGCTTCAATCCCCGCCGCGCGCAATTCTTCCTCGGTGAAGCCGAGCCGGCCCATCAGGATCTCCCGGTTATGCGCGCCCGCGGGCGGCCCGGCGTGCCGGATTTCCGGCGGTGTGCGGGAGAAGCGGCCTGAGGGCGCCTGCATGCGCATCGAACCCCCCAATTCCGCATCCTCCACCGAGATGATCGAGCCACGCGCCGCGATATGCGGATCGGCCATGATGTCCGCCACGCTGTTCACCGGCGCCACCACGGCATCCGAGGCTTCCAGCAGCGCGATCAGATCGGCGCGATCAAAGCGGCCGATGAGGGCTGACAGCGCCGCATCCAGCGCCACGACATTCGCCACGCGCCCGGCATTCTCGGCGAAGCGCGGATCACTCGCCAGCGCCGGCTCGCCCAGCGCGGTGCAGAGTCGGAGAAAAGTGCCGTTGGAGGAGGCGCTGAGGCTCACCCAGGCGCCATCCCGGCAGGCATAGGTGTTGCGCGGCGAAACCCAGGGCAGGCGCGAGCCCATGCGCTCCTGCACCACGCCCAGTTGGTCATGCTCCACCACGAAGGGGCCGAGCATGGCGAACATCGCCTCATACAGCGCCAGATCCACCACTTGGCCGCGGCCTGAGGCATCGCGCTCCCGCAGGGCGGCCATGGCCAGGAAGGCGCCGCAAAGGCCGGAACTGGCATCGGACAGGCCAAAGGGCGGCAGCAAGGGCGGGCCATCCGCCTCACCATTGATATAGACAAAGCCGGCATAGCCTTCGAGTGCGGTTCCGAAGCCGGGCTTGTGCGCGTTGGGGCCTTCCTGCCCGTAACCGGTGACGCGCAGCATGACGAGGCGCGGATTGATGGCCGAGAGCACATCATAGCCCAGCCCCCATTTTTCCATGGTGCCGGGGCGGTAGTTTTCCACGATCAGATCGGCGTCCCGCACCAGGCGCTTGACCGTCTCGACGCCCAAGGGCGTGCGGAAAT
>CANHTE010000346.1 GCA_947462945.1 Acetobacteraceae bacterium | reverse complement strand
GGTTGGGCGTGACGGCGGGGTTGACCGCAACCGGCGAATTGCTGGTCAGCAGCAGCGTATGGCCATCAGGCTCGGCCCGCGTCACTGCCTGCACGCCAATCGCGCCCGTGGCGCCGGCGCGGTTATCCACGATGATCTGGACGTTGTGGCGGGTCTGCATTTCCTCGGTCAGCACACGGGCGATGAGGTCACTCATGTTGCCGGGCGGGAAGGGCACGATGATGCGCACCGGGCGCGCGGGATAGCTCTGCGCGTAGCCGGGCATGGCCAGCACCAAGGCGGGTGCGGCCAGAAGGCTGCGGCGTTGAATCATGCGGCGTTGGATCATGCGGGGGGGCTCCTTTGCCAATCGAAGGGGGCGGCGCGCGGCAGGCCGAGATTCTCGCGCAGGGTGGTGCCGGTGAATTCGCGCCGGAACACGCCGCGCCGCTGCAATTCCGGCACCACCAGGCGCACGAAATCCTCATAGGCGCCGGGCATATGCGTGGCAGCCAGGACGAAGCCGTCACAGGCGTCGCTCTCGAACCATTCCTGCATTTCATCGGCGATGCTTCGCGCCGTGCCGGTGAAGCAGGGGAATTCGCGGATGGTGCCGCGGCCGCTGATCTCGACGAAATCGCGCAGCGTGGGGTTCTGCTTGCCGGAGGTGCTGACCACGCGGTCCCGAATGGCTTGCAGGCCCTTGATGCCGGCGAGTTCCTCATCGGTGAAGGCCTCATCCATGCCCTTGCTGGCGAAGTCGTAATTCAGCACTTCGGAGAGCAGCGCGAGGCCATCCACCGGCTTGGCCAGGCTTTCGATCAAGGCCCGCTTCTCAGCCGCTTCATCCTTCGAATTGCCGATGATGGCATAGACGGCAGGGCAGACGCGCACCTTGGCGGGATCCCGCCCCGAGGCCGCAACCTGCGCCTTGAACTCCGCATAAACCTTCTGCCCAGCCTTCAAATTCGGATAGAGCACGAAGATCAGATCACCCCAGGAGGCGGCGAAGGCCTTGCCCCGGCCGCTCTGCCCGGCCTGGATCAGCACCGGCCGGCCCTGCGGCGTTCGGGGCACGGTGAAGGTGCCCTGGCTTTGATACCAGCGCCCCTTGTGGTTCAGCCGGCGCACCTTGTCGGGATCGGCGAAGATGCCCGTGGCACGGTCATTGATGATCGCATCATCGCCCCAGGCATCCCAATGGCTGAGGACGATTTCCATGAACTCATCGGCGCGGTCATAGCGCAGATCATGCTCGGGATGCTCGGCACGGCCCATATTATGGGCTTCGCTGTCATTCAGCGACGTCACCACATTCCAGGCGACGCGTCCGCCCAGCATATGGTCCAGCGTCGCGAAGACGCGGGCCACGTGATAGGGCTCGTAATAGGTGGTGGAATAGGTGGCGCCGAGGCCAAGCTTTTCCGTGGCCAGACCCATCGCGGTCAGGATGGAGATCAGGTCCAGCTTCACCACGCGGATGCCGTTGGTCACCGCCTGCGCGTGGTCATGGCCCAGAATGTCCGGCAGCGCCAGGCGATCATCGAAGAAGGCCATGTGGAAGCGGCCATCCTCCAGATTGCGGGCGATGCGCTGGTAGTATTTCGGCGAGAGGAAATCCTGCATCGTCTCCGGATGCCGCCAGGACCCAGGATAATTCGAACAATTCTGCGCCTGCAGGAAGGCGACCATGGCCATTTCGCCGCGTCGTGACATCACTTCGTTTCCTCAACCATTCAGCGCCTCGGTGAGCGCCATCACATCGGAGGCCGCATCGAGGCCCATGACAAGGTCAAGGATGCGCTGGGCCTGTGCGGCCGAGACCTGGCGTCCCGCATTTTCCACGAACTTGCGCTCGACATCGGCGCCCGAGAGGGGATTGCCGTCGGAGCCGCGATTCATCTCCTCGCGGTGGCGCAGCACGCGGCCATCCATCATCTCGATGACCAGCTCACCACCATAATAGCGCGGGAAATTCAGAGTCGCGTCGGTTTCGTAGCTGGTGCGTGCGCAAAGGGCGAGCGCGCGCGGATCGCGGATCATCTCCTCCTCCAGCTCATCGAGGGAGAGGCGGCCGCGCAGCAGGCAGGAGGCGACGGCATAATGCACGCTGAACTGCGCGTCGTAGGAATTGGCCGGCACCTTCTTCGCCGCCTCCGGTTCACAGACCACCTTCACCTGGCCCGGATGGATGCGCACGGTGATGTGCCTGATCTCCTCGGCCCGCAGCCCGTGCGCGGCGCGCAGCGCCAGCGCCGCATCGGCAAAGACATGGTTGAAATGGCAGCAGGGATAGGGCTTCAGGGCGTTGTTGCGCATCTCCCAAAGCTCGCCCAAGCCCGCGGTGCAGCGCGAGAGATCGCTCGGCGCCTTCTCCTGCAAATGGCTGCGGAACAGGCCGAAGCGGCCCTCATAGGCGGCGGGCGGCGCCTTGAATCCCTGGCGCGCCAGGGCGGTGGCGGTGATGGCGGCGAAGCCCGCCCAGCCCGGATGCATCCGCTTGGTCCAGGAACCATCCTCCAGGAACTCCAGCGAGCCAGCGGCCATGGAGAGCAAGATGCCCTGCGCCGCGGCGATCTGCGCCGAAGTGGCGCCGGCCAGCCGCCCCGCCGTCAGCGCACAGCCGAAGGCGCCGACCATGCCGGTCGGGTGGAAGCCCACCTGATGGAAGCCGCCCTGTGCGGCGGCACCAATGCGGGATGCCGCCTCGACGCCGAGGATATAGGCGGCCAGCGCCTCGGCGCCGCTCGCCCCATATTCGCGCGCCATGTGCAGGGCGGTCGGCACCGTGCTCGCCGAGGCATGGACGATGGCGTCGGAATGCGTGTCGTCGTAATCCAGCCCGTGGATCAGGGTGCCATTCATCATCACCGCATCGCGCAGCGGGAGGCGATAGGGCATGCCGATCACCGGATGGCTGCCGATACCCGCCAGGCCATGGATCGCGCTGATGGTGCGCCGCGCGTAGTCAAAGCCCGAGGCCGCGATGGCGATGCCCAGGCTGTCCAACATGTGGCGCTTGGCCTGCGCCATCACATCGGCGGGAATATCCCCCAGGCGCAATGCGGTGGCGAAAGCGCCCAATTGGCTGGAAATGGGCGTGGCTGTGCTGAGTTCAGTCGGCAAGCTGTCCATGGCGGTTCTCCCTTTTGGCGAAGGATGATCCCGCCCGGCCCAGCCTGTCAAACATACGGACAAATCCATCTGGACGGGGCCGGGCGCAGCACCTATCAGCGATGCCACATCGCAGGAGACGCCGCATGACCGCCCCCAACCGCACCTTCCTTTTTGCCCCTGGCGATCATGCCCGCCGCGCCGAAAAGGTGCTCACCTCGGGTGCGGATGCCTGCATTCTGGATCTGGAGGATGCAGTGGCCATCTCGGCCAAGGTGGCCGCGCGCGCCTTGGTGAATGCCGCGCTGGAACGGCCCCGCACCTGCCGCGGCTTCGTCCGCG
>CANHTE010000345.1 GCA_947462945.1 Acetobacteraceae bacterium | reverse complement strand
CTGCCCGGCCACCTGATAGGCCAGGGTGCTGTCGAAGAAGCGGTCACACACCACAAAGCTGCCGGCGGCCAGGCTGGGCTGGATGCTGCGGGCCCAATGCTCGCGCCGGGCGGCGAAGTGCAGAGTCATTTCCGCCACGGGGTCCCAGCCGGCGCGGCCCAGCAGCAGGGCGCGAATGGCCTCGGCACCGGAGGATCCACCTGGCTCCCGCGTGCGAAGGACGGGAAACCCAAGACTGGCCAGCCAGGTGCAGAGAATTTTTACCTGGGTTGATTTTCCTGAACCTTCGCCGCCTTCGAGCGTGATGAACTTGGGAATCAAGTCCCGCCACCCAGCAGCCGCCCCACCACGGCCGGGATCCGCGCAATCATTCCCAGCCGCTCCACATCGGCGCCCGCGTAAAGCGGCAGCGTCATCGGCGGCACACCCCGGCCGGAGACCTCCAGCCGGCCCAGCTCCTGCCCCTTCACCACCGGGGCCGGCACTGGCGCGTCATAACGGATGCGGGCTTGCAGCGTCTCGCGCCAGCCGCGCGGCACCGTGGCCACCACGTCCCGCCCGCCGATCATGGGCACCGTCGCGCGCTCACCCAGATGGATCGGCACGGATTCGATCGTGTCGGCCGCGCGGAACAGCACCACATTGTCGAACTCGCGGAAGCCCCATTCGATCAGGCGCTCGGCCTCCTCGCCGCGGGCGCGCATGGTGGGCAGCCCGCCCACCACCAGGATCAGCCGGCGCTCACCGCGCTTCACGCTGGCGGTCAGGCCGTAGCCGGCTTCCTCCGTATGGCCGGTCTTCAGCCCATCCGCCCCGGCGACGCGGCCCAGCAGCGGGTTGCGGTTTTCCTGGGTGATGTTGTTCCAGCGGAAGCTGCGCTCACTGTAGAAGCGGTAATGCTCCGGGTGGTCCACGATGATGCGCCGCGCCAGCGTGGCCAGATCGCGCGCCGTCATCCGGTGTTCCGGCTCCGGCCAGCCGGTCGAGTTGCGGAAGGTGCTGGAGGTCAGCCCGATTTGCCGGCCCATCCCCGTGATCATCTCGGCAAAGGCGCGTTCGGAGCCGGAGATATGCTCGGCGAAGACCACGCAGGCATCATTGCCGGACTGGATGATCACGCCGCGCGCCAATTCCTCGACCGAGGCGGTGGTATTGCGCTCCAGGAACATCTTGGAGCCGCCCATCCGCCAGGCGGCGTCACTCACCGTCAAGGCCTGGTCCATGCGCAGCCGGCCGGCCTTCACCTGCTCGAACACCGCATACATGGTCATGAGCTTGGACATGGAGGCAGGCGGCAGGCGTTCATCCGCCTGCTTGTTCAACAGGGTGGCGCCGGTCTCGAAATCCACCAGCACGACCGAGCGCGCGATGGTATCCACCGGGCCGATGGGCGATTGCGCGGGTGTGGCCGGCGGCCCGGACGGGCGCGCGGGCGGGCGCTGCGGCTGCGCGGGCGGGCGGTTCTGGGCCAAGGACGGGCTGGCAAGCCCAAGCCCGGCGGAAGCCCCAATCATGGCGCGGCGAAACATGGGAATCCCCTCGGCGAAGGCGTCAGTGCATACGCCGCCGCTCTATTCCACCGCAAGCCGCAGATCAGGCTGCCCCATGGCCAGCGCCCGGGCCAGGGCTGCATCGGCCTCGGCAATGCTGGAATAGGGGCCGGCGCGCACCCGCCATTGCTGCTGGCGGCCCGGGGGGCCGAAGGGCTCGGCCCGGCCACCCAGCCGCGTGGCCTGGGCCTGGGCGAGGTCCCGGCGGAAGAAGCGGCCCGCTTCCAGCCAGATCCGGCCGGGATCGGGCGCGCCCTGCATCACCTGTTCGGGCAGGCGCTCGGGCTCCCGCGCCGTGGCCACGGGCTCGGCATCGCGGCGTGGGCCGGGCTGGGTGGTCTGGGTGGTGCCACGGGCGCCCGCTGGCGGGGCCAGGCTTTCGCGCTCCACCCGGCCGACCGGGGCCGTGGCAATGGGCAGCAGCGCCGGCAGCCCGGCCAGGCCCTCAATGGCCGCACGTGAGGCATTGCCATCCAGCACCACCCGCGCCCGAAAGGCGCCGGTCGCCCCCAGCAGCGCGGCGGCGCGGGGTGAGACGGCAATGACCCGCCCGGCCATGGCGGGCCCACGCTCATGCACCCTGAGCCGGATGGAGCGGCCATTTTCCAGATTGGTCACGGTGACGATGGCAGGAAGCTGCAAGGTGCGATGGGCGGCCACCATGGCGGTGGCATCCCGCAATTCGCCATTGGCGGTCAGGCCCGTGGCCATGGGCATGATGGCCGCGATGCCCGCCTCATTCAGCGCGAAGTCTTCCTTGGGATAGGACCACAGCCCGCCTTCGCGGTAAGGCTCGCCCAGATGATAACGCGGCTGCGGGGCGGGGGGCGCCGCACAGCCGGAAAGGACTAAAAAGACAAGGACAAAAAGCCTCACGCCACCCTGTCCGAAAGAAGTCCTACTGCCGTCGCGTAGAAATTCGAGGGGTTGTAGCGCCGGATGGACATGAAGTTCTGCCCCACCATGAAGGCCTGATCATCCCCGCGAGACAGGCCAGGGATCACGATGGCCCAATCCCCCGCGCTGCCGGGCAGGCCGCTGCCACTGGCGCGCACCACGCCCATGCGGCTCCATTCGGCCATGGCGCGCATCTGGCGGTGATCGGCGATGCTGGTGTCGAAGCCGGCAGGCAACAGGACTTCAAAGCCCCAGACCTCCCCTTCCCGCCAGCCATTGCGGGCCAGGTAATTGGCGATGGAGCCCAGCGCATCGCTGCGGTTGTCCCAGATGTCCCGCCGCCCGTCGCCGTCGAAATCCACGGCCAGGCGCTCGAAACTCGTGGGCATGAACTGGGGGTGCCCCATGGCGCCGGCATGGCTGCCGCGCATGCGCTCCACGCTCACATGGCCGGCATCCAGGATGCGCAGCGCGGCGAGGAGTTCAGCGCGGAAGAAGGCGGCGCGGCGGCCTTCCCAGGCCAAGGTGGCCAGCGCCTCGATCACGTTGAAATTGCCGGTGAAGCCGCCGTAATTCGTCTCCAGCCCCCAAATCGCCACCACGACACGGGCACTCACCCGGAAGCGGGCCTGGATGCTTTCCAGCAGGGCGCGGTTATCGGCATAGGCACGGCGGCCAGCGTCAATCCGCGCGGTGGAGAGGCGGGCATCGCGGTATTGCGGCCAGGTCTGGGTGAATTCGGCCTGCCGGCGGTCCAGTTCCAGCACGCGGTCATTGGCGCGCAGGCCGGTGAAGGCGCGGTTGATCGTGGCGGCACTGACGCCGGCGCGCCTGGCTTCGGTCCGCACCCCGTCCAGGAAGGCGCTGAAGCTGCCTTGCGACTGGGCGCTGTATGGGGTGGCCACCAGGGCGGCGAATCCGGCCGGGAGGACGCGACGCGTGAACATATGGACGTCGTGCCATTTCCAGCCGCCCGCTGCAACGCGGAAGCGCGGTTATCCGCCATCCGGCATGCGCATGGCGTCTGGTCGGT
>CANHTE010000344.1 GCA_947462945.1 Acetobacteraceae bacterium | reverse complement strand
GGTAGTTGATCGTCTCCGGCTTCTTGATCTCGCCATAGGACCAGGAGCGGATTTGCTCCGGCGATGCCATGGAGATCTTGATCTGGTCGAAGGTCATCGCCTGGCCGGTTTGGCCCAGGATCTTCATCAGCTCGTTCATGCCGCCTCGCTCTCTTCCCGACCCCCGATGAAAATGGGGTCCGCCGGGCCTTGAAGGGGTAGTCGCGGAACGCCTCAGGCGCCCCGCGTATCAAATCAATGCCCGTGCTTACGAGCCGCGATTCTCGAGATCCACGTTCAGGCCAAGGCTCTTCAGCTCCTTGACCAGCACGTTGAAGCTCTCAGGGATGCCGGCCTCGAAGCTGTCCTGATCGCGGACGATCGCCTCATAGACCTTGGTGCGGCCGGACACGTCATCCGACTTCACCGTGAGCATTTCCTGCAAGGTATAGGCGGCGCCGTAAGCCTCCAGCGCCCAGACCTCCATTTCGCCGAAGCGCTGGCCACCGAACTGCGCCTTGCCACCCAGCGGTTGCTGCGTGACGAGCGAATAGGGGCCGATGGAACGGGCGTGGATCTTGTCATCCACCAGGTGGTGCAGCTTGAGCATGTAGATGTAGCCCACCGTCACCTTGCGCTCGAACAGCTCACCCGTGCGGCCATCCACCAGCTGCATCTGGCCGGAGGTATCGAGCCCGGCCTTGGTCAGCATGCCTTCGATGTCGCTCATCCGCGCGCCATCGAACACCGGCGTCGCGATGGGGATGCCCTTCTTGAGGTTGTCGGAGAGCTCCATCAGCTGCTCTTCGCTCATCGGCGCGATTTCGCGCTCGAAGATTTCCTCGCCGTAGATGTCGCGCAGCTTGTCCAGCAACTCATCCCGCACGGCCGAGGAACGGCGGAAATCTTCCACCAGTGCCCCGATCTCACGGCCCAGATTGGCGCAGGCCCAACCCAGATGGGTTTCCAGGATCTGCCCGACATTCATGCGCGAGGGCACGCCCAGCGGGTTCAGCACGAGGTCCACCGAGGTGCCATCCTCCAGGAAGGGCATGTCCTCGATCGGCACGACGCGGGAGACCACGCCCTTATTGCCATGGCGGCCGGCCATCTTGTCGCCCGGCTGAAGCTTGCGCTTCACGGCGACGAAGACCTTGACCATCTTCATCACGCCCGGCGGCAATTCATCGCCGCGCTGCAGCTTCTCGACCTTGCTTTCGAAGCGCTTCTGCAAACGCTCCACCGCCGCGTCGAACTCGCGCTTCAGCGCCTCGATCTCGACCATCGCCGCGTCATCCGCCACGGCGATCTGCCGCCACGTCGCCTTGGCGAATTGCTCCAGAACCTCATCGGTGATGGGCGTTCCCGCCTTCACACCCTTGAAGCCGCCCGAGGCCTTCTTGTTCAGCAGGCGCTCACGCATCCGGCCGTAGAAGCTGCGTTCCTGGATCGCGCGTTCATCATCGCGGTCCTTGGCGAGGCGCTCGATTTCCGAACGTTCGATGGCCATGGCGCGCTCATCCTTGTCCACGCCGCGGCGGGAGAAGACGCGCACATCCACGATGGTGCCAGAAACACCCGGCGGCAGGCGCAGCGACGTGTCACGCACGTCGGAGGCCTTCTCGCCGAAGATGGCGCGCAGCAGCTTCTCTTCCGGCGTCATCGGGCTTTCGCCCTTCGGCGTCACCTTGCCGATCAGGATGTCGCCAGGATGCACCTCGGCGCCGACATAGACGATGCCGGCCTCATCCAGGTTGCGCAGCGCTTCTTCGCCCACATTGGGGATATCGCGGCTGATTTCCTCCTGGCCCAGCTTCGTGTCGCGCGCCATCACTTCGAATTCTTCGATGTGGATGGAGGTGAACACGTCATCGCGCGCGATGCGCTCGCTGATCAGGATGGAGTCTTCGAAGTTGTAGCCGTTCCAGGGCATGAAGGCGCAAAGCACATTGCGGCCCAGCGCCAATTCGCCCAGCTCCGTGCTCGGACCATCGGCGATGATTTCGCCGGCGGAAACGCGGTCTCCCACCTTCACCAGCGGGCGCTGGTTGATGCAGGTGCTCTGGTTGGAGCGCTGGAACTTGCGCAGGCGATAGATATCCACGCCCGAGGTCTGGCCATCATCGCTGGTGGCTCGCACCACGATGCGCGCGCCGTCAATCTGGTCCACCACACCGTCACGGCGGGCGGAAATCGCGGCACCCGAATCGCGCGCCACGGCGGCTTCCATGCCGGTGCCCACCAGCGGCGCATCGGCGCGGATCAGCGGCACCGCCTGGCGCTGCATGTTGGAGCCCATCAGCGCGCGGTTCGCGTCATCATTTTCCAGGAAGGGAATGAGGGCGGCCGCAACCGAAACCAGCTGCTTGGGCGAGACGTCAATCGCCGTCACTTCGCCCGGCTTCACCAGACGGAAGTCACCGCCCTGACGCACCGAGACGAGGTCGCTCAGGAATTCGCCCGTGGCGGCATCCACCTGCGCATCGGCCTGGGCGACCACCAGCTTCTCCTCCTCCATGGCGGAGAGGTAGCGCGGGTCACCCGTGATCTTGCCGTCCTTCACCAGGCGATAGGGCGTCTCGATGAAGCCGTATTTGTTCACCCGCGCAAAGGTGGCGAGCGAGTTGATCAGGCCGATATTCGGGCCTTCCGGCGTCTCGATCGGGCAGATGCGGCCATAATGCGTCGGGTGCACGTCGCGCACTTCGAAGCCGGCGCGCTCGCGGGTCAGGCCGCCCGGGCCAAGCGCCGAGAGGCGGCGCTTATGCGTCACTTCCGAAAGCGGGTTGGTCTGGTCCATGAACTGGCTGAGCTGCGAGGAGCCGAAGAACTCACGGACGGCGGCGGCGGCCGGCTTCGCGTTGATGAGGTCATGCGGCATCACGGTGTCGATATCCACCGCGCCCATGCGCTCCTTGATGGCGCGATCCATGCGCAGCAGGCCGACGCGATACTGATTCTCCATCAGTTCGCCCACCGAACGCACGCGGCGATTGCCGAGATTGTCGATGTCGTCGATCGAACCGCGACCGTCCTTCAGATCCATCAACACGCGCATGGTGGCAACGATGTCGCCCTTGCGCAGCGTGCGCAGATGGTCCGGCGCCTCCTCGAGCGAGAAGCCCAGGCGCATATTCATCTTCACCCGGCCCACGGCCGAGAGGTCGTAGCGGTCGCCGTCGAAGA
This sequence comes from Acetobacteraceae bacterium, assembly GCA_947462945.1. GTDB lineage: Bacteria > Pseudomonadota > Alphaproteobacteria > Acetobacterales > Acetobacteraceae > Roseococcus. The sequence goes on along the minus strand of CANHTE010000344.1, from coordinate 328 downwards.
ACAGGCCCTTGAACAGCGCCTCCGCCGTCTCCGGCGTCGGCGGTTCACCGGGGCGCATCACCCGGTAGATGTCCATCAGCGCTTCGTCGCGATTGGTGTTCTTGTCCACCGCCAGCGTGTTGCGCATCCAGGGGCCGACCGACTGATCCACCGCCAGGGTCGGCAGCACGTCAATGCCGGCATCCTCGATGGCGGCGAGCTTGGCTTCGGTCAGTTCCTCACCGGCTTCCGCCCAGATTTCGCCCGTCTCCATGTTGACGAGGTCCAGTGCGACGAAGCGGCCCAGCAGATCGGTGCGGCCGACCAGCACTTCGGTCGTACCGGCCTC
>CANHTE010000343.1 GCA_947462945.1 Acetobacteraceae bacterium | reverse complement strand
GCCGCGCGGCATGCGCCTCGTCGATCTCCACGCGGGCGATGCGCGGGGTGTCGGGCGCGAACCAGAACAGCGTGCTGACCTGGAGGGTGGAGACGCCATCGCCCGGCCGCGCCGTGCGGCGGATGATGACACCCCCGGCCGGCGCCCGCACCTCGCGCGCCTCGACCTCCTCGGCGGCGGCGCGCCGACGGGCGGCGGCGCTGTCCCGCGCGGCCTGGGCGGAGGCGATCTCGGCACGCAGCACCGCGACCTCGGTCGTTGCCTGGTCGAGCAGCTGTCGGGCGGCGGCGTTGGCGCGCACCGCCTGCGCGGCGCGCTCCTGCTCGCGCAGCGCGCCGGCGAGCCGCGCCTCGAGCACGCCGATCACAGCGGCGCGCTCAACCAATTCAGCCTCGGCGACCGCGTGCTGCGCGCGCACCAGGCGGTCGTCGAGCAGAGCGAGCAACGCGCCGGCCGCGACACGCGCCCCATCCTCGACCAGCACCTCGGCGACGATGCCGTCACGCGCGGCGGCGATCTGGGTCAGACCGCCCTGGATATCGAGGATGCCGCGACCGGCGGCGATCGGCGCTGCCATGGCCTCGACGCGCGAGGCCTGGGCGCCGTGCTGCGGCGGCTGGACGGGTAGCGCGAGCCCGCCCATTCCAAGTGCGGCGGCGCCGGCGAGCAGGAGGCGACGGATGGGCATGGGTCTGGTCCTCAGTGCAGGATGGGGTTGGACGATCCGGGGCGCTCATCGGCGGTGAGCAGCCCGTCCTCGATGCGCAGCACGCGGTCGGCATGCGCGATCAGGCGGGGGTCGTGGCTGACGCAGAGCACGGTGGTGCCGCGCGCGCGCGCCGCCTCCTGAAGCAGCGCCACCACCGCCTCGCCATTGGTCTTGTCGAGCGCCGAGGTCGGCTCGTCGGCGAAGAGCAGGCGCGGGCGCTTGGCCAAGGCACGTGCAATGGCGACGCGCTGCTTCTCGCCGCCCGACAGCGCCGCCGGCAGCAGCCCGGCGCGGTGCGTCATGCCGACGGCGGCCAGCGCCTCCTCGGCGGCTTCGATGGCAGCCGCGCCCGAGACACCGGTGAAGCCGAGCGGATAGACCACCTGCTCGAAGGCGGTCAGCGCGGCGAAGAGGTTGAAGCCCTGGAAGACGAAGCCGCAATGCTCCAGCCGGAAGCGGTCGATCGCCGCAGCATCGAGCGACCAGAGCTCGGTGCCCAGCACCTCGACCTGCCCTGCGCTCGGCCGCAGCAGGCCTGAGGCGGCGGCGAGCAGGGTGGACTTACCGGAGCCGGATGGGCCCATGATCAGAGTCAGCTCGCCCGGGCGCACCTCGAGCGTGATGCCCTTGAGCACGCGCACGGCGAGGCTGCCCTGGGTGAAGCTCCGTTCGATGCCGTGCAGGCGGATGCTGGGCTCGGCGCTCATCGCAGCAGCTCCGCGGGTTCGGTCTTGAGGAGGGGGCCGAGCGACAGCAGGCCAGAGCCAAGCGCCACCAGCAGGGTGAAGGCCGCCGTGCCCGCCCCCGCCCACCAGGGCACGGCGACGGTGACGACCGAGGCGGCGGCCGAGAGCAGCAGCGTTGCCGCGACCGCGGTCACGCCGAGGCCGGCGAGTCCGACCCATAAGGATTGCTCCAGCACCACGGCGCGCAGCGCGCCGAGCGGCACGCCAAGCGCGCGCAGCGTCGCGTATTCGCGCAGGGAGCCGAGCACGGCGGCGCGCAGCGTCTGGCTGGTGATGGCGATGCCGACCGCGAGGCCGAGCAGCGTGGAGAACAGGAAGCCGATGCCGGTGCCGCTCTCCAGCAGCCAGTAGGTCTGCGACAGGGTGGAGAGCTCGGCCGGCGGCAGGACCCGCACGCCTGGAATGCGCGACTGGAGCTCGGCGGCCACGCGCAGCGGATCGGCGCCCGGGGCGAGACCAAGGACAAGGTAGGTTACGCGCTCCGCGTCCTGCGTGCCGAGCAGGGCCTGCGCCGTGGCGCGGGAGGCCAGCAGCGTTGCGCCGCCGATGCTGCGGAACCCCTCGACCACCCCGGTCAGTTGGACGCGCTGGCCGTTGACCTCGGCGGAACCGGTGCCGCCTGGCAGGCCGAGCTTGCCCAGGTCCACCGCATCGGCCAGCACGGCGCCGGGCTGCTGCAGCGCCTGACGCAGCACGGGCGACAGGTCCGCGGGGAAGCCGAGGCCTTCGGCGCGGGTGTCGAAGCCAGCGATGGTGACGGTGACGCGCCCACCCTCAGGCGTGCGCCAGTCCCCCATGCCGAGGACGACAGGCTCGACCCGCGCGACTTCGGGATGCGCGCGCGCCAGCGTCTCGACGCGGCGCGGCATCTCTCGCGCCAGGTCGAAGCTGCGCGTGCCGGCATCCACGACCCAGAGATCGGCCCGGCCGCGGTCGATGATGGTGGTGACAGTGCCGAACAGGCCGAGCAGCAGGGCGACCTGCACCAGAACCAGCAGCCCCGAGAAGGCGACGGCGACGACGGCCGCGAGGTAGCGCCGCCATTCCAGCAGCAGCGAGGCGCGGGCGAGCGAGGGGCGGGCGAGCGAGGGGCGGGCAGCGCCGCGCGTGGCGGCGGCCGGCGGAGCACTCACGGCCGGGGTCTCCTTGGCGGGCGTCGAAGGGGCCGGGCCAAGCGGCGCGGCGAGTGGGCGGGCGGCGAGCGCGGCCAGCGCCAGGGCGCCGAACAGCGCGGCGATGCCGAGCAGCAGGTCTCGCGGCGCCGCGGCCTCGGCCGCGAGGCCGAGCAGGATCGCGGCGACCGGCGCGCCGGCCAGCATCGCAGCCTTTGAGACGCCAAGCGCATCGGCGCGGATCGCGCGCGGCGGGCGGGTCTGCACCAGCGTCGCGAGCAGCGGCGAGAGCGGCGCGACGGCGAGGCCCGCCAGCAGCCCTCCGCCGGCGAGCGCCGCCATGTCGAGCGGCGCAAGGGCCACCGCCGCGGTGCCAGCGGCCAGCCCGGCGAGACCCAGGGCAAAGAGGAGGCCCATCCGCATCCGCTCGATAAGCGCGCCGAGCAGCGCGAGCGAGGCACCGCCCAGGATCGCCCCGAGGCCGAGGGCGGAGAGGAACAACGTCGCCTCCGCCGGCCCGCCGCCGGCCATGCGCACCGCCGCCGGCAGCACGACGATCTCAAGCGCGAGGAAGAGCGAGAGGCCGGCTGCGGCGAGCGCGAGCGCCCAGGCCGTCGCGCCGTCGCGGCACAGCACATTGGCCGCTTGGCGCAGCGCGGGCCAGACCGGCGGCGGCACGCGCTTCGGTGTGCGCACGGCCGGCAGGGTCGCCAGCGTGGCCAGCAAGGCCGCGCCGGTCAGCATCGCGACCGCCAGCGCCGCCTGGCCCGCGCCGAGCGCCAGCAGCGCGACGCCGCCGAGCGCGGGGCCCGCGACCGTCGCGCTTTGCTCCAGCAGGTCGTCCCAGGCGTTGACGCGGAACAGCCGCAGCCCGGCGAGGCGGGCCAATGGCGGGCGGCGGTTCTCTGCCGCGACGATGGCCGGCAT
>CANHTE010000342.1 GCA_947462945.1 Acetobacteraceae bacterium | reverse complement strand
GGGGCGCGGATTGTCGCCCCAGCCCTCAGCCCTTCCGGGCGGAGATCAGGTAATTCACCCCCGTGTCGCGGGCGATGCGGAAGCCGCTGCGCAGGCTCGGCACCATGCCGGCCACATCCGTGACCGCCAGGCCCGCGCCGCGCAGCAGGGCGCCCAATTCGGCCGGCGTCACGAATTGCTTCCAGTCATGCGTGCCGCGCGGCAGCCAGCGCAAAATCTGCTCGGCGCCCAGGATGGCGAAGAAGTAGGAGCGGCGGGTGCGGTTCAGCGTGGAGAGAAACACCTGGCCGCCCGGCCGGGCCAGGCGGGCCAGCGCCGCGCAAAACCCCGCGCGTTCGCCCGGTGGCACATGCTCGATCACCTCCAGCGAGATGACGGCGTCAAACCCGCCCTCATCCAGGCTTTCCGGCGTGCCGTCCCGGTAATCCACGGTGACGCCCGAGGCCGCGGCATGGGCGCGGGCCGCCTCCAGGGCGGCGCCGGCCGCGTCCAGCCCGGTGACGATGGCGCCGTGGCGGGCCAGCCATTCGGAGGCGAGCCCGGCCCCGCAGCCCACATCCAGGATGCGCAGACCCTCCAGCGGGCCTAGCCGTTCCGCGATCCAGCCCATTCGGGCGGGATTCATGGCGTGCAGCGGGGCCATGGGGCCGGTCGGCTTCCACCAATCGGCGGCCAGGGCGTCGAACTTCGCCACTTCCTGAAGGTCTGCGCTGCCCAGCCTGTCTCCCACTGGCCTGTTTCCCTCTGGCATGTTGCCCATCTGCGTCATGCCCGGTATCTGACGCGCCCTCAGGCCCACTGCAAGGCCCGCCCCGTCTTTCGGGGCCGGCCAGGAACGCGCATGTCCCGTATCGTGATGAAGTTCGGCGGCACTTCCGTCGCCGATCTGGACCGTATTCGAAATGTCGCCGCCCGCGTGAAGCGTGAGGTGGATGCCGGCCATCAGGTGGCTGTCGTCGTCTCCGCCATGTCGGGCACCACCAACCAACTGGTCAAATGGTGCCAGGACCTCTCGCCCCTGCATGATGCGCGGGAATATGACGTGGTGGTGGCAACGGGCGAGCAGGTGACCATTGGCCTGACGGCCATCGCGCTGCAGGCCATCGGTGTTGAGGCGCGCTCCTGGCAGGGCTGGCAGGTGCCCATCTTCACCGATAGCGCGCATGGCAAGGCCCGGGTGGACCGGATCGAAGGTGATGAGCTGATCCGCCGCATGGAGCAGGGCCAGGTGCCCGTCATTGCCGGCTTCCAGGGGCTGGAGCCCACGCGCAACCGGGTTACCACGCTCGGCCGGGGTGGCTCGGACCTCTCGGCCGTGGCGCTGGCGGCGGCGCTGAAGGCGGATCGCTGCGATATCTATACCGATGTGGACGGCATTTACACGACCGACCCGCGCATCGTGCCGCGTGCCCGCAAGCTGGATCGCATTTCCTACGAGGAAATGCTGGAATTGGCTTCGGTCGGTGCCAAGGTGTTGCAGACGCGCTCCGTCGAACTCGCCATGAAGGCGCGGGTTCGCGTGCAGGTGCTTTCCAGTTTTGAAGACAAGCCAGGCTCCCTGGTCGTGGATGAGGACGAGATCATGGAGAAGCCGATTGTTTCGGGCATTGCCTATTCGCGCGATGAGGCGAAGGTGACGTTGCGCCGCGTGCCGGACCGCCCGGGGGTTGCGGCACGGGTCTTTGGCCCGCTTTCCGCCGCCAATGTGAATGTGGACATGATCGTCCAGAATGTGGGCGCGGACGGCGGCACGGACATGACCTTCACGGTCGGCAGGTCCGATCTGCCGCGGGCGCGCGAAATCCTGGAAAAGGTCAAGGCGGACCTCGGCTATGAAGCGCTGATCGATGACCCGGACGTGGCCAAGATCAGCGTCGTTGGCATCGGCATGCGGACCCATGCCGGCGTCGCCTCCACCATGTTCAAGACCCTGGCCGACAAGGGCATCAACATCCAGGTGATCTCCACCTCCGAAATCAAGGTGAGCGTGCTGGTGGCGGCGGATTACACCGAACTCGCCGTGCGCGCGCTGCACACGGCCTATGGCCTGGACGCGGCATGATGGACGCGCTCAGCGCCCCCCCGCCCGCGGCCCTTGCCGAGCTGGACCGCCTGATGGCGCGCGGCGCCGCCTTCTTTGGCGCGCGCTACGCCCTGCTCGGCGGCGCCATGTCCTGGGTGAGCGAGCGAAATCTGGTGGCGGCACTTTCCAATGCCGGTGCCTTCGGCGTGATCGCCTGTGGGGCGATGGAGCCGCACCACCTGGATGCCGAAATCGCCGGCACCAAGGCACTGACCAGCAAGCCCTTCGGCGTGAACCTCATCACCATGCATCCGCGGCTGGAACAGCTGGTGGATACCTGCCTGGGCCATGGGGTGAGCCATATCGTCTTTGCCGGCGGCATCCCGCCCGGTGCCGCCATCAAGCGCGCAAAGGAGGGTGGCGCCAAGATCATCTGCTTCGCCCCCGCCTTGGCTCTCGCCAAGAAGCTGGTCCGCAGCGGCGCCGATGCGCTGGTGATCGAGGGCAGCGAGGCGGGCGGCCATATCGGCCCGGTCAGCCTGAATGTCCTGGCCCAGGAAATCCTGCCGCATATCACCGAAGTGCCCGTCTTCGTGGCGGGCGGAATCGGTCGTGGCGAGGCTATTCTCTCCTATCTGGAGATGGGCGCAGCGGGCGCGCAGCTGGGCACGCGCTTCGTCTGCGCCACCGAGAGCATCGCCCACGCCAATTTCAAGCGCGCCTTCATCCGCGGCCATGCGCGAGACGCGCTGCCCACGGTGCAGATTGACGAACGCTTCCCCGTGATCCCTGTCCGCGCCCTGCAGAATGAGGGCACCAAGCGCTTCATGGAGCACCAGGCCATGGTGCTGAAGCGCTTCCAGGCCGGCGAATTGGCCAAGGAGGAGGCGCAGCTCGACATCGAGCATTTCTGGGCGGGCGCGCTGCGCCGCGCGGTGATCGACGGCGATGTGGAGCAGGGCTCGCTCATGGCCGGCCAGTCGGTGGGCATGGTGACGCGGGAACAGCCGGCCGCCGAAATCGTGGCGGAACTGATCGGCCAGGCGGCGGCGGCACTGGCCGCCCGGCGCGGCTTTGCATGACGTTTCTCGGCATCAGCCCGGGGGCTGGCTCAAGGGGCTTTGCGGCCCTGGCCGGATGGGGTTAACCATGCGCCCGTGTTCGACGACATGAAACGCTTCCGCCCCCAGGAGGTCCAGCCCGTGGATGCGGCCCGGCTTGGCGAGGAACTGCGCGACGCGCGGCTCGCCCTCGGTCTGTCCATTGAAAACGTCTCGGCCCAGCTGCGGATTCGGCGGGTCTATCTGGTCGCCCTGGAAGAGGGCCGCGTGAAGGATTTGCCTTCGCCTGCCTATGCGGTTGGTTTTGTTCGTAATTATGCCGGTGCACTGGGGCTTGATCCGGCCGAGATGGTGCGGCGCCTGCGCGAAGCAGTCGCCATCGGGCCGCGCAATGCTGATCTTGTTTTCCCTG
>CANHTE010000341.1 GCA_947462945.1 Acetobacteraceae bacterium | reverse complement strand
GTCTGGGGCTGATGGTTGATGTCGAGACGACAGGTTTGGATGCGGCCCGCAACGAAATCATCGAGCTCGCCATGGTCCCGTTCACCTATGGTCTTGGGGGGCAGATCTTCGAGGTTGGCGAAGCTTTCGCCGCGCTGCGCCAGCCCTCCGAGAGCATCCCGGCCGAGATCACAGTGATCACTGGCATCACTGACGAGATGGTCGCGGGAAAGATGATCGACCTCGCCGTCGTGGAGGCATTCATCGCGCCGGCGGCGTTGGTCATCGCGCACAATGCTTCGTTCGATCGGCGATTTCTGGAGCGCTTTTGTCCTGGCTTTGTCACGAAGCCGTGGGGCTGTTCCATGGCGCAGGTCGCATGGGCCGAGGCCGGCTACGAGGGCACAAAGCTTGGCTATCTCGCTCAGGCATCGGGGTTCTTCTACGACCGCCATCGTGCAGTCCATGATTGCCTTGCTGCGATCGAACTTCTGGCCCGCCCGCTGCCGAGCAGCGGCACCACCGCGCTGGCGCAGTTGCTTCAGCGGGCACGGACGCCTTCGTGGCGCATATGGGCGGAGAACAGCCCCTACGATTTCAAGGACATTCTGAAGGCGCGTGGCTATCGCTGGAACCAGGGCGAGAATGGCCTGCCGAAGGCTTGGTACATCGATGTCGAAGATGTGGCACGGCAGGCTGAACTGGCATTCCTCAAGATGGAAATCTATCAGCGCGATGTCGACATTTCGCCGCGCCGGATTGACGCGTACGACCGCTTTTCTGATCGGTGCTGATGGAAGAGGAGGGCGGCGCTGCGGGCATCAGCCAAGGTATGAACGAGCCGCAGTCTGGCACAGATATGCCGCCTCCTAGCAGGCTGCTGAAAAGCTACCAGCGCCGAGCGGTGAAGGAAGATTCGTCGCCGCGTTGGAAACGGATTTCGCCGGTGAGCGTGCCATCCTCATTGAGTTCGGCATCGCCGTCGCCGCTGGCGTGGTCCATCTCGTCGCTACCCTCCCAGGTGAAGTGGATGCTTTCGCTGCTGGGCAGGCCGTCGATCTCGCCCTGAACGGCGCCGAATACAATTGCGCCACCGCCGTCCGCGTCGAACCGGATGTATCCAGGCCCAAGGGGGTCGATGAACGCGGCGTCCCAGAGTTCCATGCTGGTGATCCGCCACCTGCCGAGCAGCGGATGTCCCTTGCCGGTCATGGCGTGGCGGCCCCGAGGAGCTTCGGCAATCTGACGAGGTTGTAGGCAGCCATCGCGAAGGTGAACTGCCAGTCGATCTTCGGCAGCCCTCGGTGGCGCGCCTTGCGCAGCCCGGCCACCGTCTTGGCCCAGCCGAAGGCCTCCTCGATGCGCTTCCTGATCCGTTGGCTGATCGCATAGCCAGGATGGCGGGTGGTGCGGCCGTCGATGGCCGAACGTCGCCCGCTGGTGTTCTGCGCCAGGTGCGGGGTGACGTTGATCTCGCGGAGTTCGGCGACGAAGTCGCGCGTGTCGAAGCCTTTGTCACCGCCCAACGTGACCTTCTGCGGACGGTCGGCATGTGCTTCCATCAGGTGCAGTGCGGCCAGCCGCTCGGCATGGCCAGAGGCGCGTGTCGCAAGCGCATCGACGATCAGGCCGTTGCGGTTATCCATCAGCGCATGGCCCATGAAGCAGAGCTTCGCCTCCTTGCCCTGCCCCTTGCGGTAAAGCTGCGCATCGGGATCGGTGGTGGAGGCATGGGTGTCGTTGCTGCGTTTCTGGCCGCGGAAGTCCTGCTCGCCATTGCGCCCTGCGTCGGGCGGCGGCCCGGAGCCGTCCTTCGGTCGGAAGCTCTTGGTGCTGGCCCAGGCTTCGAGCAGCGTGCCGTCGACCGAGAAGTGCTCGGTCGAGAGCAACGCCCGGACCTTGGGCTGCGCCAGCACCGTGGCCAGGAACCGCGAGGCGACCTCGCCCGCCAGCAGCCGTTCACGGTTCTTGGTGAAGGTCGTAGCGTCCCAGACTGGATCGTCCACGCCGAGGCCGACGAACCAGCGGAACAACAGGTCGAAGTCGATCCGCTCGACCAGTTGCCGTTCCGAACGGATCGAGAAGAACGCCTGCAGCAGCAGGGCACGCAGCAGACGCTCGGGCGGGATCGAATCCCGCCCCGTTGGCGGATAGAGCGCGTCGAACTCTGCGGACATGTCGGCCAGCGCCGCATTCACAAGCGCACGGATCATCCGCAGCGGGTGATCGGGGCGGATCCGCTGCTCAAGATCCACGTAGCTGAAAAGAGAACCCCGCACCTCGTCCTTGCCGCGCATGCCAGCCTCACCCCAATCGACGGCGCAAGCGAATCACGATCCAGCGCCGGTCGCGAGAGGGAATTTCAGCAGCCTGCTAGAGCAGTCTTGCTTCAGACACCTTCCCATATTAGAAACGTAACGTTTAAAAAACGATTACCGGGGCGGTTTTTTTCATAGAGAGAGAATTGGCTCGGTTTTTTGCTGCAACGGCTCGGTTTCGATAACTGGATCACCTGCCGGTTGATGCGCATGTTTTGCCGGTGGTATGGCCTCACGCAGGGCGGGCGTAGCCCAACCGGAGTGAGGCCACGGCTCAGGCGGCTTGCTCACGCTGCCAGAACCTGCGGCAGGTGGTCGAGATAGGCCTGCTCCGACGTCGCGGCCGCCGCCTGCTCAACACGAAGGTTCTGGCGCGCTGAAGCGCATCGCCGTGACGATCACCGCCATGTCCTCGGCGGCGATGCTGAGCAGCCCGAAGCGCAGCTTCGCCCCCCAATTGCCCTCGCGGCTCCAGCGCATCCTTGGCAGCAGCGGCGCGATCGGCGTCTCCGCTGCTGCCTCCCACGCCACATCGCGGCGAAAGGGGCGGAAGCTCGGCGCCAATTCCACCTGGTAGGGCGCGCCCTCGCGTAACGTGCCGAGTCCGACGAAGGCGCGCAGCCGGTCGCGGCCGCGGAAAGTCTCCGCCGGGGCGTAGAAGGCGATGCGATCGCCGGGCCGCAGCCGCGCCAGTGGCGCGGCCTTGCCGTGGCAAAGCTGCAGGAAGCCGCCGGCCACGCCGCGCCGCACATGCGTCGCGCATGCGACGCCGATCCAGCATGCGTCCATCAAGCCGGCCGAACGAAGATTTTACCTTCGCGGGTCCCATGCGCAGGGTGGGCCGCATGCGCGGCCCTTGGCTGCGCTGCACGGGCGGCGGGTACTGTTCGGCGCCTCGGTCCCCAGGGCCGCAGGTCGAAGCTTCGATTGCTTGGCATTATATCGCTCCCGGTGCGAAGACTCGCAGGCGGTGGCCGTCTGGGTCCAGCGCGACGAAGCCGAAGCCGAAGTCCAACCGCGTCGGCACCAGCGCCATGGCGACGCCGAGCTCGGACCAGGCGGCGTGGCATGCCAGTACCGCCGCCGCATCCGACACGGTCAGCGCAAGCTCGGTGCCGCCACCCGCATCCGCCGGGGGCACCACGCCGTTGCGGCGCCAAAGGCCAAGCATCAGCCCCGGCCCGGCAGGGATCATCGCGAAGGTGGCCG
>CANHTE010000340.1 GCA_947462945.1 Acetobacteraceae bacterium | reverse complement strand
GGAACAGCGCCAGATGGTTCTTACGGGATTCAATGGTGCCGACACACAGCACGTAATCCTGCCCGCGCAACTCCTCGATGGCGGCGGGGAAGGCCGCGGCATCAGGCGTGCCCGGTGGGCTGATGCGGTGGGCCAGCGGCATGGGGCGGATCGGGATGGGGGGGGCTTCCAGCCCGGCCCATTGCCGGCGCAGCTCGGCGGCGGTGAATTCCGAGATGGCGAGCGCGAAATCCCATAGCCCCGCGCCCTCGGCCAGGCCCTGCCGGAAGGCTTGCACGGTGCCCTCACTCGTGTGCTGCGGATGCGTGAGCGGGATCAGGTCATAGACCAGCACGCCGATGCGCAGCCCCGCCGCCCGCATCCGCGCCAGCGCCGCCGGCACGCCCGCCCAGAACCAGAAGGCCCCCATGATGAAGAACAACCGCGCGGAGGGCAGATGCGTGGGCGCCGCACGATCCATGGCGGCCGAAACCAGCGCCTCGGCGCGCGGCAGGTCATGCCGCTCATGCAGGCCATAGTGCAGGATGGCGGCCATGTCGGCCACCTCCAGCGTCCAAAGTGGGCCGAAGCGTTCGGCCAGGAAGACGAAACGCGCTTCTGCGGCCGCCACCGGATCGGCCAGGATGCCCTCGGCCAAGCCCAGTTGCACACGCTGGATGCCGGTGGCGCGGCCGGTTTCGCGCAGCATGACCAGCAAATCCGTCACGTCATACAGATGCGGCCCGCCAGGTATGCCCTCTTCGGCCGGAATGCCGCCCGCGCGGCGAATGGCCTGCCAGCTTTGCCGTTCCGGACGCAGGCGATGGGCTTCGCGCGCCGCGGCGATCGCCGCCTCGCGCTTGCCGGCGCGCAGCAGCGCGGCCGAATGCGACCGATGCGCCGCCGGATCCAGCGGGGCGCGCGCCAGTTCCTGCTTGGCCGCCTCCACGCGCAGCAGGGCCTCGTGTTCACGCTCGGAGATTTGAGGCGGCAAGGTGCCGGGCAAGCGCGGGTGGATTTCGATGCCCGCCAATGCGGCCAATTCTTCAGCCGCGCGATTGACCGGCGCGAGGCGGTCTGACAGCGCATAGGCGCCGGCCGCTTCCTCCAGCCTGCCCTGAAGCTTCAGCGCGTGGCCGAGCAGGAGAGGGATGTCATGATCCCGTGGGGCAAGCTCCTGGGCGTGCCGATAAGCGACTTCGGCCCCCGGCAGATCGCCGGATTCCTTGAGGGCATTGCCCCATTGCACCCAGATGGCCACGTCCTCGGGCCGCTGGCCAAGATAGCGCTGGTAATGGGCTGCCGCCTGCGGCCAGTTGCGTTGGTCACGCGCGGTGTTGCCCGCGTGATAGGCAGCCTCGGCTGCGGCCTGCGCCAGGCTGCGTTCCTGTTCCGCCCGGCGCGCGGCGCGCCGACGGGTCAGCAGGGCGAAGGGGTTCAATGATGCACTCCAGGGAATGATATTCCATCCCCCGGAGTGCCCCTCGCGTCAAGCGCCGCGTTTCATCCGCGACGGTTCACCAGCGCGTCGTAATCCTTCATCAGCGTCTCAGTGATGGTGCCCGGCGTGAAATCCTGGCTGCCGATGCGCCGCACCGGCGTGACTTCCGCGGCCGTGCCGGCGAGGAAAACCTCGGTGGCCTGGCTGAGTTCGTCGGGGTGGATCACCCGCTCCACCACCTTCATCTGCCGCTTCTGCGCCAGGCCCATGACGGTGCGGCGGGTGATCCCATCCAGGAAGCAGGTCGGCTTCGGGGTATGCACCTCGCCATTCATCACGAAGAAGGCGTTGGCGCCGGTGGCCTCGGCCAGGTCGCCCTTCCAATCGAGCATCATCGCGTCATCGGCGCCCTCATCCATGGCGGCTTCCTTGCTCATGGTGCCGATCATGTAGAGGCCGGCCGCCTTGCTGGCGGTGGGCGCGGTTTCAGGGTGGGGGCGGCGCCACTTGGCCATGGCCAGGTTCACACCCGACATGCGCTGCTCCACGCCGAAATAGGCGCCCCACTCCCAGACGGCGATGGCCAGCTGCACCTTGGTGGCGCGGGCGGCCACGCCCATCTCCTCCGAGCCGCGCCAGGCGATGGGGCGAACATAGGCGTTGGTCAGGTTGTTGCGGCGAATCGTCTCGTTGCAGGCATCGTCAATCTCTTGGGCGGTGTACGGGATTTCGAAGCCCAGGATGCGGCCGGACTGAATCAGGCGCTCAGTATGCTCGCGCAGCTTGAAGATTTCACCCGCGTAGCAGCGCTCCCCCTCGAAGACGGCGGAGGCATAGTGCAAACCATGGGAGAGGACGTGCAGCTTGGAGTCGCGCCAGGGGCGGAATTCGCCATTCCACCAGATCACGCCGTCACGGTCGTCGAAGGGAACCAGGGCCATGTGTGTCCTCCATGATGGGTGAAGCGCCCTGAGAGACCCGACCGGAATGCCGGGGAGGGGGCGGGCGCATCATCCTGTCTTCTTGCCTGATCTTTGTAGAATGACCGGAAAAAATGTGTCAATGAAGCTGACCGAAAATGGAAACATGGCTGCCATGCCGGACGCACCCAAGTCAGACCTGCTGAAGCAGGATTCCAGCCGCGCCCCCGGCGGCACGCGCAGCCTGCTTTTCCTGCGGGAGGAGGAACTGCGCCTGGCGCAGGACCTGCTGTATTTCGGCTACCGGGACTTCACCGCCGGGGCGGACCGCATCCTGGCCACGTTGGAAATGGGCCGTGCGCATCACCGCGTGCTGCATTTCGTCGGCCGCGCGCCGGGCATCAAGGTGGGCGAGTTGCTGGCCATCCTGGACATCACCAAGCAATCCCTCGGCCGCGTGCTGCAGCCGATGATCGAACAAGGCTATGTGCAACAGGCCCCAGGCCTGAGCGACAAGCGCCAGCGCCTGCTGAGCCTGACCGAGCAGGGCATGGAACTGGAGCGCCGGCTGTTTGATTCGCAGCGCGAATGGGTCCTGCGCGCCTATCGTGAGGCAGGCCCCCAAGCGGTCGAGGGCTTTCGCCAGGTGATGCGCGGCCTGATGGGCGCCCAGGCGCGGCTGCAATTCGAAGCGCTGGAACGTGCCGCCGCACCCGGCCGCACCACCCCCGCCTTCGCCCCCAATCCTGGCGCCCGCCCCGAAACCCGAGGAGGTTGAGCATGGCCGAGATGAGTGCCGAAATCCTGGTGGTGGATGATGACGCAAGGCTGCGCGCCTTGTTGCAGCGCTTCCTGACCGAGCAGGGCCACCGCGTCGCCGTCGCCGCCGACGCGGCCGAAGCCCGCGCCGCGATCGAGGCCATGGCCTTTGACCTGCTGGTGCTGGATGTGATGATGCCCGGCGAAACCGGCCTGCAACTGGCCGAGCATCTGCGCCGCGAGGGGCATGAGACACCCATCCTCATGCTCACCGCGCGCGGTGACCCCGATGACCGCGTGGCCGGGTTCGAGCATGGCGCGGATGACTACCTGGCCAAGCCCTTCGATCCGCGCGAATTGGCGCTGCGCATCCGCACCATCCTGCGGCGTGTCACGCGCCCAGCACCACT
>CANHTE010000339.1 GCA_947462945.1 Acetobacteraceae bacterium | reverse complement strand
CCAGCGCCGCTGCCATCAGCGCGCTGCCATCCTGCGCCGAGCGCGCGGCCACATGCGCTCGAATCAAGGCGCGAAGCGACAGCCAAAGCGGCAGGCCGCGCAGCAGCGCCACATCGCCCGTCCGGGCCAGATAGCGGTTCAGTACGCGATTGGCGGCGGCACGGCTGTCCTGACGATCCAGGTCCATCAGCAGGAAAGCCAGGTCATAACCCACATCAATCGTGGCCAGGGCCTCGTCGAATTCCAGCGCATCGAAGGGCGTGGGCCGGCCTTCCAGCAGGCAGATGTTTCCCAGATGCAGATCGCCATGGCAGCGGCGCAGAAAACCTGCCGCCGCACGCTGGGCGAGCCAGGGCGCCAGCAGCGCCTCGGCGGCCAGAGCCGCTTCGGCCCAGGCCGTGACCTGCGCTTCGGGCAAGCCTGCCGCAAGGGCCGCCGCGCGATTGCCGGTGATGACGCGGATCATCCGCCCATCGCCATCATGTCGGGGCGCGGCTGCGTGCAGCGCCACCACGGCATCGGCCAGGGGGTCGACCAGATCGGGCGAAATCGGCGCCGTGAGGAAGGCCTCGGGCGGCAGGCGCCTCATGCGCAGCACCCATTCAACGGCCGGCCCCTCACCGCCCAGCCGCAGCGCCCCATCAGGACCGCGCGTCAATGGGAGCGCACCCAGATAAAGGCCCGGCGCATGCGGCGCGTTGAGGGAATGCTCGAACTTCGTCAGCCGCTCTCGCTCGGCCAGTGCGGTGAAGTCGAGGAAGCCGAAATCCACAGCTTTCTTGAGCTTGAAGGCCTCCTTCTCGCCCAGGAACACGGCGGAGATATGCGTCTCCATCGCCGCGCCCCCGGTGAGGCGCGCCAGGAAATCCGCCGCCTCGTGCTGGGTGGCGGGCACGGCCATCAGGGGTAGAGGGTTTCCAGCGTCCAGCCGCCCTCACCCGCCACAAAGACGCGGCGCTCATGCAGGCGGAAGGGCATGTCACGCCAGAATTCGATGCGGGCGGGCAGGATGCGGAAGCCCGACCAATGGGCCGGGCGCGGAATCTCCGCCAGGCCGAACTTCACGGTGTATTCCGCCACCGCCTTTTCCAAGGCCCAACGCCCTTCCAACTCGCGCGATTGGCGCGAGGCCCAGGCGCCAATGCGCGAGCCCCTGGAGCGCGAGGCGTAATAGGCGTCGGCCTCCTCATCGGTCACGGCTTCAACGCAGCCCTCAACGCGCACGCTGCGGGTCAGCGTCTTCCAGTGGAAGCATAGGGCCGCCTGCGGGTTGGCCGCCAACTCGCCACCCTTGCGGGATTCGAGGTTGGTGTAGAAGACAAAGCCCCGCGCATCATGCCCTTTCAGCAGCACCATGCGCGCCGAGGGCCTGCCATCCGGCGTGGCGGTGGCCAGGCACATGGCATTGGGGTCATTGGGCTCGGTCCGTGTTGCTTCCGCGAGCCATTCGGCGAACAGGGCATAGGGGTCTTCGGTCATGCGAACATCCTGTGGGGCCTTGCCCGGTTGTGGGGCATGTGCCACCACCATTTGGCCCCCGCAACCGGATACCGGAACCCCATGACGGATGATTCTACCCCCGCTCTGCCCACGGGAACCCTGATGCAGGGACGCCGCGGCCTGATCATGGGGGTCGCCAATGATCGTTCCATCGCCTGGGCCATCGCCCGGGCCTGCGCGGCGCAAGGGGCGGAACTGGCCTTCACCTATCAGGGCGAGGCGTTGGAGAAGCGCGTCCGTCCGCTCGCCGCCAGCGTTGGCAGTGATTTCGTGGTGCCTTGTGACGTCTCCAGCGATGAGGACATGGATGCCGCCTTCGGCGCCGTCGAGGAGCGCTGGGGCAAGCTCGACTTCTTCGTCCACGCCGTGGGCTTTGCCGATAAGCAGTATCTGCGCGGCCGCTTCCTCGACACCCCGCGCGAGGCCTTTCTGCAGGCGCTCGATATCTCCTGCTATTCCTTCGCCGCCACAGGCCGCCGCGCCGCGGCCCTGATGAGCGAGGGCGGTTCCCTGCTGACGCTCAGCTATTACGGCGCCGAGAAATGGGTGCCGCATTACAATGTGATGGGCGTCGCCAAGGCCGCGCTGGAAGCCAGCGTTCGCTATATGGCGGCTGATCTCGGCCCCGATGGCATCCGGGTGAACGCCATCAGCGCCGGCCCGATCAAGACCCTGGCGGCCAGCGGCATCGGTGATTTCCGCTACATCCTGAAATGGAACCAGTTCAACGCGCCCATGCAGCGCAATGTGACGCTGGATGAGGTGGGGGGTGCCGGGCTCTATCTCCTCTCGCCCCTGAGCACGGGTGTTTCGGGAGAAGTGCATCACGTGGATTGCGGCTACCACATTGTCGGCATGAAGAACCCCGACGCGCCGGACCTGACCATCGAAAAGAACTGAGGCGCGGCCATGGCCGTGGCGCGCCTGAGCCCCCAGGACGCCGAGGCGTTTCGCTCCTTGCGGCTTGAGGCGTTGCGCCAGGCGCCCCTCGCCTTCGGCTCGACCCTGGCCGAGGAAGCTTCGAGGCCCCTCTCCTGGTTTGGCGACACGCTGGAAAGCTCCGCTGTTTTTGCGGCGTCAGGCGCAGAGGGCCGGCTATTGGGCATGCTGGGCTATCGGGCCGAATCGCTGCGCAAACGGCAGCATATTGGCCAGCTTTGGGGACTGTATGTTCGGCCGGAGGCGCGTGGACTGGGAATTGGCGCGGGTTTGCTTGATGCCTGCATCAGCCATGCGCGGGCGCGCGTTTCGGTTCTGCAACTGCTGGCGGGCGCGGCCAACCCCGACGCAATAAGACTTTATGAGCGGGCCGGCTTCACCCTGTTAGGGACCGAGCCCGCTTCGCTGCGGGTGGATGGGGTGGATGCGGCCACGCTGATCATGATGCTGCGCCTGGATTGACCAAGGGGCGCCCGCGATCCCTTTGCCGGGCACACCGCGCCGGGTCACTCAATTCGCGCCGCAGCGCGCGGCAATCCGGCGGGCCAACATCGCTCCAGCGCGCGCAGCGGCCATCGGGTTTGCGCCAGCCTGGGCCGCCACACAGGCCGCAGCCCGCGTGTTCGCCATCACGCGGATAAAGGCGGCACAGCTCCGTCGCCTGCGCCAGCGCTGCGACGGGGGCCGTGAGGGCCAGCAACAGGATCAGCGCAACCCGCATCCCATGCCTGATGGCGTATTGCGGGGCGTTGCGCCAGCGACATCGGCTGATTCACGTGGGGGAGCGATTCCGCCTTTGGGCCAAGCTGGCCTACAAATGGCCAGAGCACGCTGCCAGACGGCGTGAACCACCGGTTGGAATCAAGCATGCGCCACGCTCTGCTCGCTTCGCTCTCCCTGCTTCTCCCTCAGCTTGCGCTGGCGCAACAAGCGCCAGCCTGTGCTGCCTCGGGGCACGAAACGCTTCGCACTTCGGCACAGGTCCTGGCCGATGTCGCACGGCATGCCTGCCCGCCAGGCAGCCGGCTGGACGTGGCCGTGACCGTTGCTGGACAGGCGATCACCCTGCAAATGAGTGG
>CANHTE010000338.1 GCA_947462945.1 Acetobacteraceae bacterium | reverse complement strand
GGCGATGACGCGGCGATGATCCATAAGGGCCGGATCATCTGGAACGGCAGCGCTGAGAAGCTGGGCGATACGGGCAATGCCATGGTGGACCAATTCGCGCGGGGCGAGCGCGAAGGGCCGATCCAGATGGAATTGCGCAAGTAGGGCCGCACACGGGCATTGCCCATCCGGCACAAACCCCCGAGAATCCGGCCGCAAAGCGGCCGGCGCGCCGCGACCGAAACCACCACCGGGCGCACCCTTCCACGGCGCGAAGCCAAGCCGCTGGAGGCGGCGCCCGGCGTCTGAGGGCATGAAACATGGGCTATGTGATCCTGGGCTGGGATGGTGAGGATGCGGCGGCCCCCGCCCGCCGCGCCGCAGTGCGCGACGCGCATCTGAAGGTCATCACCCGCTGGGTTGAGGCCGGGCGGCTGCATTTGGCAGTGCCGCTGTTTCGCGCCGATGGCTCCGCCGCCGGCTCCATCATGATCCTGAATGACGAGGAAGAGGTCGGCGCCCGGGAATACCTGCTGGAAGAGCCCTTCGCGCGGGAGGGCGTCTGGCTCAGCTACCAGATGCGGCCCTATCGCATCGCACCCATGAACTACCAGCCGCTGCCTTCCGGCCCCACACCGACCGGCCCCACACTCACCGGCATGACACATTGCGTCGTCATCGCCGAAGATGCGGAGGACAGCGTGGGACGCCGGCTTGCGGTGCGCGAGCCGCATATGAAGCGCGTCATGGGTTTTGCCGAGGACGGCACGCTGGCCTGTGGCGGCGCGCTGCTGGGCGCGAAGGGTGAGATGGTCGGCTCCATCGCCATCACCCGCCACGCCACCGAGGAGGCCGCCCGGGCCTGGTGGCAAGACGACCCCTACGTCCAGGCCGGCGTTTGGCAAAAGCTGCGCTTCTTCCCGACGCGCTTTGCACCCCTGCCCTATCAGCCGCTGCCAAAGCCGGAATGACCCGCCTGGTCGAATATGCCGAAGCCACGCCCGAGGTGCGGGCGGTATTTGACGAAATCATGGCCGCGCGCGGCGTGGCGGATGTGAATAATTTCTGGAAGGCGCTGGCGGTGCATCCGCCCACACTGGCGCGCATCTGGGCCAATCTGCGGCAGGTGATGGCGCCCGGCGCGCTTGATCCGCTGACCAAGGAAATGCTCTATCTGGCCGCGAGCGCCACGGCCGGCTGCGGGTATTGCGTGGCTTCACACACCGCGGCCGCGCGGGCCAAGGGCATGGATGACGCGATGCATGGCGAATTGCTCGCCGTCATCGCCATGGCGGCCGAGACGAATCGCCTGGCCGAGGCGTTGCGCGTGCCGGTGGACCCCGCCTTTCAGTGAATGCCACCCTCGCCGGCGTTGGGGCCTTGATGTTGTGGGCCTTTCTCGCCCTGTTCTCCAGCCTGGCCGCGGGGCTGCCGCCGCTGCAACTCACGGCCATGAGCTTCTGCGTCGCGGCGATGACGGGCCTTGCAGTCGTGGCGGCACGCGGGGAATTGCAGGTGCTCAGGCAGCCCGCCTTGGCCTGGGCCCATGGGGTCGGCGGGCTATTTGGCTATCACGCGCTGTATTTCGCGGCCCTGGCCTGGGCGCCGGCGGTCGAGGCCAATTTGCTGAACTACCTTTGGCCGTTGCTGATCGTGCTGCTCTCGGCACCCATCCTGGGTCTGCGGCTGGGTCCACGCCGCTTGCTGGGCGTGGCACTCGGCTTGCTGGGCTGCGCCTTGCTGCTGGGCGGCGGCGCCAGCTTCCCGGCCCAGGCCTGGTTCGGCTTTCTCTGCGCCATCGGCTGTGCCCTGGTCTGGGCGCTGTATTCCGTGACGGCGCAGCGCTTTGCCCAGGTGCCGACCGGCGCCGTGGCCGGGTTTTGCGGCGGCGCCGCGTTGCTGGCGCTGCTGACGCATCTCATCTTCGAAGCCAGCGTGATGCCGGATGCGCGGCAGGCACTGGCAGCGCTGCTGCTGGGCCTCGGGCCGGTGGGGGCAGCGTTTTTTCTGTGGGATTTGGGCATGAAGCGCGGTGACCCCCGGCTTCTGGGCACGCTGGCTTACGGCGTTCCCGTGGCCTCGACCCTGCTGCTGATCGCGGCGGGGGCGGGGGTCTTCAACTGGAATGTGGCGCTGGCACTGGCGTTGGTCGCCGGGGGCGGCTGGTTGGCGGCGACGGCCCGGTAACCGCCGCCCCGGCAGGCGTGTTCGAGGGGACTGCCCCCTCGAACCGATGCTCAGATGTAGTGTTCAGCCAGCGGCTCGAAGCCGTTGAACTTCTGGCTGGCATAGGTGGTCACATAGGCGCCGGTGGCCAGCAGTTCCACGCGATCCCCGGCCGTCAGCGCCATGGGCAGGCGGTAGTTGGACTTCTCATAGAGCGTGTCCGTGCTGTCGCAGGTCGGGCCGGCGATGGTGACGGGGCCTTCGGCATTGCCATCATGTGGGGTCCGGAAGGCGTATTTGATGGACTCGCCCTCGGTCTCGGCCAGCCCACCGAAGCGGCCAATGTCGAGATAGACCCAGCGCACCGGATCATTCTCAGCCTTGCGGCTGACCAGGACCACTTCGCTCGACACCACGCCCGCATCGGCCACCAGGAAGCGGCCCGGCTCGATCACGATCTCGGGGATGGCATTGCCGAAATGCTCGGCCATGGCGCCCATGATGGCGGAACCGAAATCGTCGATCTCGGGGACTTCCGCCTTGTAGCGCACCGGATAGCCGCCGCCGAGATTGACCATGCGGACCTTCACGCCGGCCTCGGCGAGGTCGGTGAAGAGCATGGCGACCTTGGCGATCGCGGCCTCATAGGCGGCGGTCTTGGTCTGCTGGCTACCGACATGGAAGGAGAGGCCGAAAGCGTCCAGCCCCAGCTCCGCCGCGCGGATCATCAGGGCGCGCGCCATCTCGACCTCGCAGCCGAATTTGCGGCTGAGCGGCCATTCGGCACCGTCATTGCCGACCAGGATGCGGCAATAGACGCGGCTGCCCGGGGCGGAACGCGCCAGCTTCTCCAGCTCCATCTCGCTGTCGAAGGCAAACATGCGCACGCCGGCCGCATAGGCGGCGACGATGTCACGCTCGCGCTTGATGGTGTTGCCATAGGAGATGGCGTCCGGCTCGGCGCCGGCGGCCAGGCACATGGACACTTCCTGGAACGAGGCCGCATCGAAAAAGGAGCCGAGGCCGACCAGCCGATCCAGGATCGGTGCCGCCGGATTCGCCTTCACCGCGTAATAGATGCGGGCCAGCGGCATGGCCTGCCGCAGCCGGCCGAAATTCTCCGCGACGCGATCCACGTCCAGCACCAGGCAAGGCGTCGCCGGTTGGTGGTCAGCGAGGAAGCGGGAGACCTTCGGGGTCATCGCACGATACTCCACATACATGTGGAACCAGCCCCCTTCAGGGGGTGGCCCCAGATTGACGAAACGGTCGAACGAACCAGCGACCAGAAAAAAACCGCGAATCTCTTCGCGGGGTTGCCAGAACGCTTGACGTCGTTGCGTAAACCTTGCGCCGCGGTGGCAAGCCTTATT
>CANHTE010000337.1 GCA_947462945.1 Acetobacteraceae bacterium | reverse complement strand
TGGTAAAGGCGGCGGGCGCTTTGTTCCACACCGATGCCGCCCAGGCCGCCGGCCGCGCCCCGCTGGATGTGACCGAGATCCAGGCCGACCTCCTCTCCCTCTCGGGCCACAAGATGTATGGGCCCAAGGGCGTGGGGGCGCTTTACGTCCGTCGCCGCCCGCGCGTGCGCCTCACACCGCTTTTCAGCGGCGGTGGGCAGGAGCGGGGCTTGCGCAGCGGCACCTTGCCCGCCCCCCTGCTGGTCGGGCTGGGTGAGGCCGCGCGCATCGCCGCCGCCGAGGGGCTGCTGGATGCCGGGCGCATCGCCGGCCAGCGCCAGCGCCTGCTGGAGGGGCTGAACGCCGCCATCCCCGGCCTGCGGATCAATGGCACGATGGAGGCCCGCGTCGCCGGCAATCTCAATCTGACCTTCCCGGCCGTGGACGCCCAATCCCTCCTCGCGGCCCTGCCCGATCTCTGTCTTTCGACCGGTTCGGCCTGTTCCTCGGCCGAGATCGCCCCCTCCTATGTGCTTGGCGCGATGGGGATTGTGGATTCCGAGGCCCGCGCCACCTTGCGGATTGGGCTGGGGCGCTTTACCTCGCCGGCCGAGATGGACCGTGCGGCCGCCCTGATCGGCGCCGCGTGGCAGCGCCTTTCCTCAACCCAACACGCCGCGGAGTAGCAGCACATCATGCCGAAGATGATTTTCATCGAGCGCGACGGCACGCGCCGCGAAGTCGAGGCGGCCCTGGGCCTTTCCGTGCTGGAAATCGCGCATCGCCATGGCGTGGATATCGAGGGCGCCTGCGAAGGCTCGCTCGCCTGCTCCACCTGCCACGTGATCGTGGACAGCAGCTGGTTCCCCAAGCTGGTGGAGCCGACGGAGGATGAGGAAGACATGCTCGACCTCGCCTTTGATTTGCAGGAGACCTCGCGCCTCGGCTGCCAGCTCATCATGACGGAGGCGCTGGACGGCCTGGTCGTGAAGCTGCCGGCCGGCAGTCGCAATGCCGGCTGAAACCTCCGCTCTCGACCCCATGGGCTTCGGCGCGCCCGGCGGCTTGTTCCGCCGGCTGCGCGAAGCCTCGGGCGCGGATTGGACGGGCTATACGTGGCACCCCTTCGTGCGGCAGCTTTCCGCCGGCACGCTGCCGCTGGCCGCCTTCCAGCATTACCTCATCCAGGACTACCTGTTCCTCATCCACTTTGCCCGCGCCAAGGCCCTGGCGGTGGTGAAGGGCGAAAGCCTGGCCGCCATGCGTGACAAGGCCGCCGCCGTGCTGGCCATCCTGGATGAGACGCTGCTGCACCTGAAATACTGCGCCGAATGGGGCCTCAGCGAAGCGCAGGTCACGCAAATCCCGGAGACGCTGGAAACCGTCGGCTACACCCGCTGGGTGCTGGATCGCGGATTGGCGGGCGACATCCTGGACCTGGAAATC
Source organism: Acetobacteraceae bacterium (assembly GCA_947462945.1). GTDB lineage: Bacteria > Pseudomonadota > Alphaproteobacteria > Acetobacterales > Acetobacteraceae > Roseococcus. The sequence goes on along the minus strand of CANHTE010000337.1, from coordinate 2,100 downwards.
GCGCTGGTGCCCTGCACCGTGGGCTATGGCGAAGTGGCGCGGCGCATCATGGCGGACCCGACCCGCATGGTGGCGGGCAACCCCTACCAGTCCTGGATCGAAAGCTACGCCGGTGAGGGCTATCAGCGGATGGCCGAGGCGGCCGCGCTGCGGATTGACGCGCTGGGCGTGAGCCATGGCGGGGAGGCGCGGTTTGCCACGCTGCTGCGGGATTTCTCCATGGCGGCGCGGCTGGAGCAGGGGTTTTGGCAGCAGGGGCTTGACGCCACGGGGGCTTCGCCCCTCGACCCCACCGGGGAAGCACGGCTTCCCCGGACCCCATGAGAATTCTTGTCGCCATGTCGGGCGGCGTGGACAGCAGCGTGGTCGCCGCGCTGCTGCATGAGCAGGGGCATGAGGTCGTTGGCGCCACACTCCAGCTTTATGATCATGGCGCCGCCATTCAAAAAAAGGGCGCCTGCTGCGCGGGGCAGGATATCCATGACGCGCGCAATGTCGCCGAACACCTGGGCATTCCGCATTACGTGCTGGATCGCGAGCAGCGCTTTCGCGACGCCGTGATCCAGGACTTCGCCGATAGCTACGCCCGCGGCGAAACCCCCATCCCCTGCATCCGCTGCAACCAGAGTGTAAAGTTCCACGACCTGACGGAACTCGCCGCCGATCTGGGCTGCGAGATGCTGGCCACGGGCCATTACGCCCAGCGCCTGGACGGGGCGGATGGCGCCGAACTGCACCAGGCGGCAGACCCCGTGCGGGACCAGAGCTACTTTCTGGCCCATACAACCCGCGCGCAATTGGCCCGCACGCTGTTTCCGCTGGGCGGCTTCGCCTCGAAGTCCGAGGTGCGGGCGCATGCGGTGCGGCTGGGCGTGGCGGTGGCAGAGAAGCCCGACAGCCAGGATATCTGCTTCGTCCCCACCGGCAGCTATGCCGATGTGGTGAAAAAATTCCGGTCGGATGCGCTGGAGCCGGGCGAAATCGTGGATGATTCGGGAAAAGTGCTCGGCCAGCATCGCGGCCTGGCGCGCTACACGGTGGGGCAGGGGCGGGGCCTCGGCCTCTCGCGCCGCGAGGATGAGGAGGCGCTCTTCGTGGCGCAGCTCGACGCGCCCCGCCGCCGCGTGGTGGTGGCGCATCGTGCGGCGCTGGCGCAGGCGCAGATCCGCGTGGGCGAGGTGAATTGGCTGATCGAACCGCCCACCGGCGCCTTCCGCTGCGAGGCGAAGCTGCGCGGGCGCGAGCAGCCGGCGCCGATGACGGCGGAGTGGGATGGCGGCGGGCTGACGCTGATGCCGGATCTGCCGGGGATTGCCGCGCCGGGGCAGGCGGCGGTGCTGTATCAGGGCGCGCGGGTGATCGCGGGTGGGTTTATCCGGACGTATTGAGCTTGGCGCGTAGATGCGCCGCCAACCGCTCGGCGTTTTCGGTGTTGTAGGGGCTGCGCGGCCGATACTCCTCCAGCGCCGCATCCACCCGCGCCAGCGCCGCGCGCCACATCGCCGCACTCTGTCCCCGATCGCCCAGGGCCATTTCTGCCAGCGCCATGTTTTCCTGTGTCATGGCCCAGTCGAGCGGGGCGCGTTCGCGGGTGCGTTCTAGCAGGGCGTTTTCAAAGGCGGCGACGGCACGGGCGAGGGCGTCGTCATTGCCGCGTTCCCCAAGGATGGCGAGGGCGTTGCCGAGGTTGTTCTGTGTTGTGGCCCATTGGAACGGCGCGCGTTCGCGGGTGATCTCCAGCAGGGCGTTTTCATAGGCTGTGACGGCTTTGCCGAGGGCGTCGTCATCTCTGCGCTCTCCGAGGGTTTGGAGGGCGTTTCCCAGGTTGTTCTGTGTCCTGGCCCAGTCGAGCGGGGCGCGTTCGCGGGTGCGTTCCAGCAGGGCGTTTTCAAAGGCGGTGACGGCTTTGGCGAGGGCGTCGTCATTGCCGCGTTGTCCGAGGGTGAGGAAGGCGCTTCCGAGGTTGTTCTGTGTCGCGGCCCAGTCGAGCGGGGCGCGTTCTCGGGTTCTTTCCAGCAGGGCGTTTTCATAGGCTGTGACGGCTTTGGCGAGGGCGTTGTCATCGCCGCGTAGTCCGAGGGTGAGGAAGGCGCTTCCGAG
>CANHTE010000336.1 GCA_947462945.1 Acetobacteraceae bacterium | reverse complement strand
AGCAACTGAGTCGCGTCCCGGAGCCGGCGCGTCATGCGCTGGCTCCCCCCTTGCGCTCGATCGGAACGTCATGTCGCCTTATCAACCACGGAACGCCTTGCGCCGCGCCACCTTCCTTTACAGCCGCCTCCTGGATGTTCTGGTGGTCCTTACCGTGGCCATCCTGATCATCCCGGTGGCGCTGCAAATCTTCTCCCGCTTCACCGAACTTTTGCCGCGCTACATCTGGACCGAGGAGGCCGCCCGCTTCCTCCTGGTCTGGATGGTGATGATCGGCGGCATGATTGGGGTGCGTGAAGGCAGCCATTTCGTGGTGGACCTCTTTCCCTCAGCCACCGGCAGGAAGAAGGCCGTCCTCGATCTGATCTCTGGCCTTTTTATGCTGGTCTTTGGGGGCATCTTCCTGTGGTACGGCATCGAATTCACAGAATTCGCCTGGTTCCGGATCAGCGAACTGGCCGAATGGCCGCTTTGGCTGATCCATATTGCCTGGCCCATCGCCGGCTTCTCCTGGCTGCTTTTCACAGGTGAGCACATGTGGGACAGCCTGCAGGTGTTGCGGGGGCGCAGCTGATGGGAGCGAGCACCCTCTCCGCCACACAGGCCGCCTGGATCCTGTTTGGGGGCTTTTTCGGCATGCTGGCGCTGCGCGTGCCGGTGGCCGTCGCCATCGGCCTCGCTTGCCTGCCCATCCTGCTGATCGAAGACCGGCTTTGGCCGATGATCCTGCTCCAGGAGACCTTCAACGCCTATAACAGTTTCATCCTGCTCGCCGTCCCATTCTTCCTGCTGACAGCGAATCTGATGAATGTGGGCGGCATTACCGACCGCCTTGTGCGGTTTTCCCGCGCTCTGGTGGGGCATTTTCCCGGCGGCCTCGCGCAGGTGAATGTGGTTCTCTCAATCTTCTTCGCCGGCATCTCGGGCAGTTCCACGGCCGATGCCGCCAGCCAAGCCAAGCTCTTCATCGAGGCGCAGCGCAAGGAGGGCTATGATGATAGCTTCTCCGTTGCCATCACCGCCGTCTCTGCCGTGTTGGCCGTCATCATCCCGCCCTCCATCCTGATGATCGTCTGGGGGGGCGTGCTGACAGTATCCATCGGTGCGCTCTTCCTGGCCGGCATCGTGCCCGGCCTGTTGATCGGCCTGGCGCAGATGGGCACGGTGCATGTCTATGCGAAGATGCGTGGCTACCCGACCTATCCCCGTTCGACCCTGAATGAGATTTTTGCTTCCTTTCTGGTGTCCATCCCGGCACTGCTGACACCCTTCATCATCATAGGCGGCAAGATCTTCGGCTGGTTTACCGCGACCGAGAGCGCCTGCATCGCGGTGCTCTATGCCGGGTTCCTCTCCGTGATCGTCTATCGCGAAATGGATTGGCGGGGCCTTTGGGGCGCTTTCAGTGATACGGGAAAGCTGTCCGCCATCGCCCTGTTCTGCGTGGGCACCGCGAGTGCCTTTGGCTGGCTGCTTGCCTTCTATAAGATCCCCGAGGCGCTGATGGCGGGCGTGGGTGCCTGGCAGATGGGACCGGCCATGACCGGCTTCTTCATCGCGGGCGTGTTCCTGGTGGTCGGCTGCTTCCTGGATGCCATTCCCGCGATCATCATCGTCGGCGCCATCCTGCAACCTATCGCCGAAGCTGCGGGGCTACATCCCGTGCATTTCGCCATGATCGGGATCGTTTCGCTGGCATTTGGGTTGGTGACGCCGCCATACGGGCTGTGCCTGCTCATCACCTGCGCCGTTGCGGAAATGCGCGTGGTGGATGCCCTGAAGGACGTCGGCATCATGCTGATACCGATGTTCGCCGTGCTGGCTGCACTGATCATGTGGCCTGACATGGCTCTGTTGTTGCCACGTCTGATCGAGCCCGACTTCATGCGGTAAGGCTGTGGGAGGCTACCCCCGCCGCACCACGTAATCGCCCGCTTCCAGCGCAGCCACGATGGCGTCTGCCTGGGCGCGGTCCCGCACTTCGATCATCAGTTCGAGTTCTGCCGTCTGCACGGAGGGCGCAGCGAACAGTCGCTGGTGGCTGACCTCGATCACATTTCCACCCGCCTCTGCCACCCGCATCGCGATATCAGCCAGGACACCCGGTCGGTCAGGGATATCCAGGTGCAAGCGCAGAAGGCGCCCGTCCCGCAGCAGGTTGCGAAGCAGCACATTGGAGAGGATGCGCGGGTCAATATTGCCGCCGCACACCACGGTCCCAACATGCTGACCCGCGAAACGCTCGGGATAGGTGAGAATGGCAGCAACGCCCGCCGCTCCGGCACCCTCTGAGACGACCTTCGCGCCTTCGGCCAGCAGGGCGATGCCCTGCTCCACCGCACGTTCCGGCACCACCAGGATTTCCACGCCCAATCGGCGAAGCATCTCCAGAGGCAATTCACCAACATCCCGCACGGCAATACCCTCGGCGATAGTTGGCCCGCCGACTTGCACCGGTTGCCCTGCCAGCCGTTGGCGCATGGCCTGATAGCCTTCCACCTCCACGCCATAGACCGGCAGCCCGGGGCGGAGCGCCGCGGCCGCGATGGCACAGCCCGTGACCAGGCCGCCGCCGCCGGTCGGGAAAATCAGGGCTTGGACACCGGGCGTGTCCTCCAGCATTTCCAACGCCATGGTGCCCTGGCCGGCGATGACACCGGGGTCGTCATAGGGGTGAATAAAGGTCAGACCCTGCTCTCGCGCCAGATGATGCGCATGCGACGCGGCCTCGGCCAGGGTGTCGCCGTGCAGCACCACGCGGGCGCCGAAGCCCTCGGTGCGCAGCACCTTGGTTGAAGGCGTGAAGCGCGGCATGACGATGGTGGAAGCAATGCCCAGCAGGGTGGAATGCCGCGCCACGGCCTGGGCATGGTTTCCGGCGGACATGGCAATGACGCCGCCTGCCCGCTCGCGCTCCGACAGCAGTGCCAGGCGGTTCGCAGCACCGCGTTCCTTGAAAGCGCCCGTGGCCTGGAGGTTGTCGAGCTTCAGGGAAACCCGTGCGCCGCAGGCGGAGGAGATAGCGGGGCTTTCGATGCTCGGCGTGCGCAGAATACGGCCGTGGATGCGGGCGGCGGCGGCACGGATATCGGCAATGGAGAGCGGCATGGGGTCATCCAAAAGGGGGCAGGCGGTTTGAAAGGGCGCTGCCCTCTCAAACTCTCCCGGCAGGGAACAGGGTTCCCTGCACCCTCAATCAAAGAAAACCAAGCTCAGGCATATTGCCTGGAGAAGGGAACGGAAGGCCTGGGGAACTAATTGAATACAACCCCGGTGATTTCCACTGCCCGCGCGCCACCCGGGGCGGGCACCTCCACGCTGTCGCCTACCGTCTTGCCCATCAGCGCCTTGGCAAGGGGTGAGGAGAGCGAAATGGACCCCGTCTTCATGTCAGCCTCATACTGGCCAACAATGCGATAGGTCGTCTCCTTCTCGGATTCCTCGTCGATGATGGTAACACGGGCGCCGAAGCGAACCTGTGAGCCGCTCATCTTGCTCACATCAATCACCTCGACCGAGGGGATGATGGATT
>CANHTE010000335.1 GCA_947462945.1 Acetobacteraceae bacterium | reverse complement strand
TGAAGAACAAGGTCCCGGCATAGGGCTGCCCCGATTGATCGCGGCCGGCGAGGCTCATCATCCAAAGGGGGCTTCCGGGGGCCGCGCGCACCTTGTCGGGCAGGGCCTCGGCCAGCGCCTGAAAGATCAGCACGGGCACATAATGCCCGGTGGCGGCACGGCCACCAACCGGCGCGGGTTCGCGTGGATTGAGGATGCAGCCTTCCGGCGCCTGGATGCGAATGGGGCGGAAGATGCCCTCATTGCTGGGCAATTCCGGCAGCAGCATCGCCTTGAGCACGAACCAGGTCATCGCCCGCGTGTAGGTGAAGGGGCAGTTCACCGCGCGCGGCTGTTGCGAAGAGCTGCCGGTGAAATCAGCCAGCAACTGGCCATCCTGCAGCGTGACCGTGACCGCCAGATGAAAGGGTTGGTCCATGCCGTCCGTCTCGAAGGCGGCCGTCCAGCTGCCTTGCGGGACTTGGCGCAACCGCGCGATCATGGCCGCTTCCGAACGGTCAAAAATCTCGGTGGCGACCTTGGAGAGGTCCTCCAGCCCATGATCCGCCAGCGTGGCCAGCACGCGGTCCCCGATCAGGGTCACGGCCGCGGCCTGGGCCCAGATATCGCCCTCCGTCTGGTCGGGCGTGCGGATATTGGTGCGCAGCAGCTTGATCAGGGTCGCATCCGCCACGCCATCGCGCAGAAACCGCATGGGGGGGATGTGGAAGCCCTCCTCAAACAGTTCCCGTGCCTCGGTGCTGCGCAGCCGCCCGCCGATATCGGGCACATGGCTGGTCGTGGCGCCATAGCCGATGATGCACCCGCCACGAAAAATCGGCCGCACCAGGCAGATGTCATTCAGATGCCCGGTGCCGATCCAGGGGTTGTTGGTGATGTAGATGTCCCCCGGCCGCATCTGAGCCTCCGGGATCGCTTCGCGGACGGCGCGCACCGTATGGGGCAGCGTCCCGATGAAGCTTGGGATCGAGCCGGTGTTCTGTGCCAGGGAACGCGCCTGGGCATCGGTCAGCACACAGGCAAAATCATTGGCCTCGTTGGAGAGTGTCGAGAATGAGGTGCGGATGATGGCCTTGGCAGCCTCATCCACGGCCGAGATCAGCCGCGTCCAGACCAATTCCAGCTTGACCGGATCAAGCGCCGTCATGCCTCGATTTCCACCAGGATATTGCCCGTCTCCAGCACCCGGAAACGGCCACCGGCACCGATGACGAGGGTGGAGCCACCCTCCTCCACCAGGGCTGGGCCGCAGGCGCTGAAGCCGGGCAGCAGGTGGCCGCGCTGGTAGATATCGGCCAGGGCACTGGTGCCATGGCTCAGCACCTCCCGCTGATGGGCGAAGGCGGGGCCGGCCCAGCTGGACCTGGCCTGGGGCAGCCCCAAGGGCTCGTGCACGCCGCGCAGCACCACCCGGGCATGCACCAGCTCAATGGCCACTTGCGGGGGGGGGCGGCGGAAGCGCAGCAGATAGGCCGCGTTGAAGGCCTCGGTGACCATGGCGTGCGATGCGGCATCCTCGCTGGGCCAGGGCTGCGGCGGCAGGGTCACCGGCATATGCGCGCCCTGGCCCACGCAGCGGGCATCCACCATGCGCTCTGGCTGGGGGGCGGCGTCGGCCCCCGGCTGATGCGCGATGGCGCCACGTGCCAGCACGGCCTGGGCATCGGCCTCGAGCTCGGCGAAGGCCGCTTCCAGTTCTCCCGCACTCCATTGCAGCAGCCGCCGTCCGAGTGTGGCCACGCGGTCCACGCGGGGCGGCGCGGTCAGCAGCCCCAGCGCCGAGGCAACCCCCGCTTCGGGGGGCACAACGAGGCGCTTGATGCCCAGCTTGCGGGCCAGATGGAAGCCGTGCACCGGCCCGCCACCGCCGGTGCAGACCAGGGTGAAGCCCGAGGCATCCCGCCCGCGCTCGGCCAGGTGCATGCGTGCGGCGCTGGCCATGGCTTCGGTCACGACATCGTGAATGCCCCAGGCGGCGGCGTCCATGCTGATGCCCAGGGAACTGGCCAGCCGCGTCATCGCCTCTCGCGCGGCCTCCCGGTTCAGGGGCAGTCTGCCGCCGGCGAATCGGCTGGGGTCGAGATAGCCGAGCAGGAGGTTGGCGTCCGTCACGGTGGGGTCGCGGCCGCCCCGGCCATAACTGGCGGGCCCGGGCTCGGAGCCGGAACTGTCCGGGCCAACCTTGAGCAGACCGATGGCATCCTTGCGGGCAATGCTGCCACCCCCCGCGCCGATCTCCATCAGATCCACGGCCGAGATGCGGATGGGCAGGCCGCTGCCCTCAATGAAGCGCGCCTGACGGGCGGCCTCGAAGCCGAAGACGATCTGGGGCTCGCCTTGCTCCACCACGCTGAGTTTGGCGGTGGTGCCGCCCATGTCGAAGGCGAGGATGCGGGGTTCGCCGGGACCGGCGAGGTGAGCCGCGGCCAGCGCGCCCGCAGCGGGGCCGGATTCCAGCAGCTGGACCGGCGCGCGGCTCGCCTCGGCCAGATGGGTCAGTCCGCCGTTCGAGAGCATGAGCAAAAACGGCGATACGATGCCAAGTGCCGCCAGTTCTGCACCCAGCCGCGCAAGATAGCGCTGTGCCATGGGCGCCACATAGGCATTGGCACTGGCGGTGCTCCCACGCTCATACTCACGCACCTCCCGCACGATGCTGTGCGAGGCGGTGACGGAAAGGCCCGGATGTCTTGCGCTGATGCGGGCGGCGGCCTCGGCCTCATGCCGGGGATGGAGGTCGCTGTGCAGAAAGAGAATGGCGACGGCCTCGGCCCCCGCCGCCACCGCCGCATCGGCAGCCGCGTCCACTGCCGCGAGGTCCAGCGGGATCAGCACCGTGCCATCCGCCTTCACCCGTTCCGGCACTTCGAGTCGCAGGTGATCGGGCATCAGCGGCGCGGTGGGGCGGAGCGACAGGTCGAACAATTCGTAGCGCCGCTCGCGGCCGATCTTGAGAATATCCCGGAAGCCCTGTGTGGTGATCAGGGCGGTCAGCGCGCCCTTCCGCTCGATCAGCGCATTCGTGAAGAGCGTGGTGGCATGCACCGTGCGCGAGATTTCGGACGGTTCCACGCCGACTTCGCCCAGCAGGCGGCGCGTCCCCTCCAGGATACCCCGGACCGGGTCGCCATGGGTGGTGAGAAGCTTCAAATTCCCGGTGCGTCGCCCTGCTGGGTCGTGCAGCACCAGATCGGTGAAGGTTCCACCAACATCAATGCCGAGGGAGAGGGACGTCACAGGGTCTGAATTTCCATTGCTGAAGCGAGATGTTTTATATCCGGACGAATTATGTCCCGCGCCTTATTTTAGTCCGGACAAATTAATTGGGGCTCTCAAGGCAGTCAGACCGGGTTCTCAGTACCAGGATCATGAGCGGCTGACACAATGGCGGGTCCATCGGCTCGGGGGTGCCAAATCGGGCCAAGACGCCGAAGCGTAATGGAATACGCTGGCCAGTCAGGGGCTTGGCAGGGGCGCGAGCTGCAAACATGTCGGGGGTGGGGCCAATGGAGGTCACGGCAACCACCCCGGCTGGCC
>CANHTE010000334.1 GCA_947462945.1 Acetobacteraceae bacterium | reverse complement strand
CGTCGCGCATACGCGGAGTGCCGGCCACCTGGCGCGGCCGGCCGCGCTGGGCCGAACGGCTGCCCTCCCTGCGGACCTGGCCAGCACGGGAGGGGCCGGTGGCCCGGGGCGTGGCGTTCGCCGCGCGCCGCAAGGGCTGGGTTGCGACCGGACGGGTGTTTTGGTTGGACCGCAGGTCGTTCGTGCGCGCGGCAGCCGGTACGCTCCAGGACGCCGCACCCAGCACCCAGGCCACAAGGGCACTGAAGGCAAGGCCACGGAGGCTTCCCAGAGGAAGGGATCGGCGCGAAACGCAGGAATGCGCCGCACTGATCGCTGGTATGTGCCGGGCCGAAGGGTGCTTGGGAGCGCCCTTTGGCGAGCCAGTCTTTCTCAGCATGCAACACGCGGTAGCATGGCGTGAACCTAAAGGGCAACCCTGAGCGGGCCAAACCAGGGCATGCTACCCTCAGGGGCGAGGCAATGAGTGAGGGAGAGCGGGGATGATAACACGCCGGATGGCCCTAGCGGGCGGCCTTCTGCTCGCGCCCGCAATGGCCCGAAGCCAGGTGCTGGATCGCGCGGTCACGCTGGTTGCGCCCTTCTCGGCCGGTGGCGCGGCCGATCTTGCGGCGCGCCTCTTTGCCGCCCATGCGCCCCGCCAAATGGGCACGCCCACCTGGCCCGTCATCGTTGAAAACCGAACCGGCGCATCTGGCTCCATCGGCACGCAATATGTCGCGCGCGCCCGCCCCGATGGACATACGCTGCTGCTGGCGCGGGTCGGCTCCTCCGCCATTTTGCCCGCGACCGACCCCCGCACCCCCTATGCGGCGGAGGACTTCACCTGGCTCGCCTTGCTCGATGAAAATCCCTTTGTGGTCTGCGTGCGCGCCGATGCGCCCTGGCGCAATCTGGAGGCGCTGCTCGAGGGCATTCGCACGGCCCCTGGCACGCTGAACTTTGCCACCTCCGGGCCGGCCACCATCCTTGATCTCGGCATTCGCCACATGCTGGCCAGTGCAGGCCTGCCGATTGATGCCGCCCAGGCCCTGCCCTTTCGCGGCGGTGGTGAGGCCCTGACGGCGCTGCTGGGCGGGCACGCGCAATTTGTCGGCAATAATCTGGGAGACATGCTGGGCGCCATCCAGCAGGGGCAGCTGCGCGCCCTCGTGATCAGCGGCGATGCGCGGCTTGCCAGCCTGCCCCGGGTGCCCACCGCAGCCGAGGCCGGGCTGCCCCAACTCTCGGCCCTGGCCGGTTGGAACGCGCTCGCGGCCCCCGCCAACCTGCCTGAACCCGTGCTGGAATTCTGGACCCGGGTGACGCACGCCACAACGCGGGATGCCGAATGGCTCGCCGCCACACGCCGCGCCGGCAGCGTCCCCCGCTTCCTTGATGGCCCTGCCATGCGCGCGCATGTCGAAGCCCAGATCATGCTGTATCGTGACCTCGCCCGGCGCCTCAATCTGGGCTGAGCCGGCCCCCATGCGGTTGACGAATGGCGGCATGGAAGCGAGGCTTGTGCCGCCGCGCCACACCGCCGCGGCCCATACATCCCGGGAGGATGCGATGATCGCCAGGAAAGGGCACCAAGCCCCATGAAGAATCCCGCCTATATCGTAGGCGCTTTCGAGCACCCGACGCGCAAGGCCGAGGACAAGTCCACCGCGCAGCTGCATGCCGAGGTCGCCTACGGCGCGCTGCAGGACGCAGGGCTGACCGCCGCCGATATTGATGGCTATTTCTGCGCGGGCGATGCGCCCGGCATGGGTGGCCTGTCCATGATTGACTACATGGGCCTCAACAAGCTGCGCCATTATGACACCACGGAAAGCGGTGGCTCCTCCTACGTCATCCATGTGGGCCATGCGGTGGAAGCCATCATCGCCGGCAAGTGCAATGTGGCGCTGATCACACTCGCCGGCCGCCCGCGTGCCGAGGGCATGCAGACCGGCACCGCCGTGCGCTCGGCTGGCGCCGGCGTGCCCGATGAAAGCTTTGAGCTGCCCTACGGCCGCACCATCGCCACCATGCATGCCAATGTCGCGATGCGGCACATGTATGAGTTCGGCACCACCAGCGAACAGCTGGCCTGGGTCAAGGTCGCTGCCTCGCACCACGCCCAGCACAACGAGCACGCGATGCTGCGCAAGGTCGTCACCGTGGAGGACGTGGTGAATTCACCGATGGTGGCCGATCCGCTGCACCGGCTGGATTGCTGCGTGATTTCCGATGGCGGCGGCGCGCTCATCATCGCGCGGCCCGAAATCGCCAAAACACTGAATCGTCCGAAGATCGGCGTGAAGGGCTGGGGCGAGGGCTACAAGCACCAGAATGCCGGCGGCATTGACCTCACCTATTCCGCCACGAAAATGTCCGGGCCGATGGCCTTCGGCAAGGCGGGCGTGAAGCCGGCCGATATCAAATACGCCTCGATCTATGACAGCTTCACCATCAGCGTCATCGTGCAGATTGAGGATCTGGGCTTCTGCGAGAAGGGCCAGGGCGGCAAGTTCGTCTCCGATGGCAATCTGATCTCGGGCGTCGGCAAGCTGCCCTTCAACACGGATGGCGGCGGCCTGTGCAACAACCACCCGAGCAATCGCGGCGGCATGACCAAGGTGATCGAAGCGGTGCGCCAGGCGCGCGGCGAAGCCCACCCCATGGTGCAGGTGAAGAACGCCGACCTCGTCCTCGCCAATGGCAAGGGCGGCAACCTTGGTTCGCGGCATGGCTGCGGCACCGTCATCCTGGAGCGGGAGTAACACCCATGGCCACCATGTCCTTTGACCGCACCCCCGCGGCCCCTTCCGAAAGCCCGGACAACAAGGTGTATTTCGACGGCTGCCGCGCGGGCAAGCTGATCCTCGGCAAGTGCAATGACACGGGGAAAACCTTCCATTACCCGCGCCATGTCTCGCCCTACACGCTCTCGAACAATGTCGAATTCATCGAAGCCTCGGGCGATGGCGTGATCTACAGCTACAGCGTGGCACGCGGGAAGGAGCCCTTCTGCGTGGCTTATGTGACGCTCGCCGAAGGCCCCACCATGCTGACCAATATCGTCGAGTGCGACCTCGATGCGCTGAAGGTCGGGCAGAAGGTGCGCGTCAAGTTCCGCGCCACCGAGGGCGATGGCGCGCCAGTGCCGGTGTTTGTGCTGGCTTAAGACCACAAAGGGAGGTTCGAAGGGCTCTGCCCTTCGAGCCTCCCGGCAGGAACCGCCAGGTTCCTGCACCTCCATTCCGAAGCATCTCCATGAAAATCCCGCCCCTGCCCTTCACTGTGACCGATTGGGACCTGGTCCCCCGCACGGAGCATCCGGGCGAGACGGGCATGGGCCATTGGCGCACCCTCAACATCGGCGATGTCCGTGTCCGCATGGTCGAATACGGCCCCGGCTATCTGGCTGATCATTGGTGTGATCGCGGGCACATCATTTATGTGGTGAAGGGCGAGATGGTCTCCGAACTCAAGGATGGCCGCCGCTTTCCGGTGAAGGCGGGCATGAGCTATCAGGTTTCCGATTTCGGGGATTCGCCGCACCGCTCCTCCACCGAAACGGGCGT
>CANHTE010000333.1 GCA_947462945.1 Acetobacteraceae bacterium | reverse complement strand
TGTGGGGCTATCGGCGCATCCTGGACCATATGCTGCGGCGCGGCTGGTCGGGCGCGCGCCCCAGGGCGCGGATGACGCGGGCCGAGAAATTCCGGATGGCGGTGTTTGCGGTGACGGGGAAGTGAAGGAAAAACTGGCCTCCGGCGGCTGGGGCCGAGGCCCCAGACCCCTTCAATGGAATGGGGTCTGGGGCCCCGGCCCCAGCCGCCGGAGGCCCTGTTGACTCACTTCCACATCATCGGCGCCGGCATGGCCGGCTTGGCCGCCGCCCACGCCCTGGCCACAACGGGCCATGCCGTCACGCTGCATGAGGCCACCCCCGGCGCTGGCGGCCGTGCCCGTGCGCTGCCCGATGGCACCGATAACGGCACCCACGCACTCATCGGCTGCAACACCGCGGCCCTGCAATTCCTGGATGCCATCGGCGCCCGGCAATACTGGGTCCAGCCCGAGCCCGATGGGCTGCCCGTCTATGATGGCGCCGATTCCTCCGCACGCCTCGTCGCACTCTCGCCCGCCGGCTGGTGGAATGGCGCGCGCCGCCCGGCCGGAATCTCCTGGGGCGGGGTGCTGGCGCTGATGGCCATGGCGCTGCCCCCCCTTGGACCTTTCGGCAGGGACCGCACCATCGGCGAGGCCATGGCCGCCCATCCCGCCTTCCTGCGCGGCTTCGTGGACCCTCTGGTGATCGCCGCGCTGAATACCCCCTCGGCCGAGGCCTCCACCCATCGGCTGGGCCAGGTGCTGCGCCGCCTGGGGGCGCCGGGTGCCGCGCGGTTGTTCGTCGCGCGGCGCGGCTTGGGGCCGGATCTCGTGGACCCCGCGCTGGCCGTGCTGGCCGCCGCCGGCGCCACCTATCGCCCCGGCAGCCGCCTGCGCGCCATCCAGATGGAAGACGGCCGCGCCACTAGCCTCACCTTCCAGGAGCATGACGTGATGCTGGGCGAAGCCGATCGCGTGATCCTCGCGCTGCCACCCTGGGAAGCACAGCGCATGCTGACCGGCCTTCCGGCGCCGGATGCCTTCGCGCCCATCGTGAACCTGCATTTTGCCTTTCAGCCCGGCGGGCAGGTGCGCTTCCTGGGATTGCTGGGCGCACTCTGCCAATGGGTGCTGATCCGGCCGGAGGGCGTCGCCGTCACCATCAGCGCCGGCGATGCCGAGGCTGAGCAGGATGTGGCGGAACTCGCCCCCCGCGCCTGGGCGGAAATCCTGCGCGCCGTCCGCGCCTTCCATGTCCCGGGCGACTGGCCCGAGGCTCCGCCCCCCTGTCGCGTCATCAAGGAGCGCCGCGCCACGCCCCGCCAGCGCCCCGGCCCGATTCCCACCCCGCCCCGCCGCCCACTGGCCAATCTGGTGCTGGCTGGCGATTGGACCTGGCCACATCTGCCCGCCACCATCGAAGCCGCCATCTGCTCCGGCCAGGCCGCCGCGCGGGAGGCGCTGGCATGACCGCCCATGCCACCCTGATCGCCCTGCGCGCCGTGGAGGCCGAGGAGGGCGCCCCCGGCCTGGACCAGCGCCGCGCCCTGCTGGCCGAATTGCGCCGGGTGGTTCTGAAGCACGCCCAGGCCATCGCCGATGCCGCCGCCGCCGATTACGGCGCCCGCAGCGCCGAGGACACGCTGCTGGCCGATGTGCTGCTGGTGGCCGATGCCTGCGCCTATTCCCGCCGCAAGCTGCGCCGCTGGGCCAGGCCGCAACGCGCCGCCGTGCCCTTTCCCTTCTTCCCGGCCCGCGCCTGGGTGGAGCCCGCGCCAAAGGGCGTCATCGGCATCATGGCGCCCTGGAATTATCCGGTTCAACTGGCGCTGATGCCGGCCATTGACGCCATCGCCGCCGGCAATCGCGTGGTCATCAAGCCCTCCGAGGCCGCGCCCCGCGTGGCCGCGCTGCTGGAGACCATCCTGGCCGAGGCCTGGGGGGCCCGCATTGCCCGCGTGGTGCAGGGCGGGCCGGAGGTGGCGCAGGATTTCGCGGCCCAGCCCTGGGACCATCTGGTCTTTACCGGCGGCACCGAAATCGGCCGCCGCGTCATGGCCGCCGCCGCCGCCAACCTCACGCCGCTGACGCTGGAGCTGGGCGGCAAATGCCCGGCCCTGGTGCTGCCGGGCGCGGACCTGAAGCGCGCCGCGCGCAACATCCTCATCGCCAAGGCGGTGAATGCGGGGCAGACCTGCATCGCGCCCGATACCGTGCTTCTGATCGGCCACAGCGCCGCCGAATTCGCTCGCGCCGCCCGCGAAAGCGGCGTGAGCGAGACCGGAACCGCCATTATCAACCCCCGCCAACAAGCCCGCCTCGATGCGCTGAGTGAGGGCGCCACCATCGCCTGGATGGCGCCGGGGCCGCATTCCATCGGCCTCGCCCTGGCGCAGGGCGGCCTGGCGGAGCAGGAAATCTTCGGCCCCATCCTGGCCATGCTGGAATGCGCCACGCTGGCCGAAGCCCTCGCCTGGGTGCGCGAAAACCCGCACCCGCTGGCCATCTACACCTTCGGCGCCACCGCCGCCGAGGAAGCGCAGATCGCCGCCGGCACGAAATCCGGCGCGCTGGTCAGCGAACGCGCGGTGGAATACGCGGCGCTGCCGGGGCTGGGCTTCGGCGGCGTCGGCGCCTCCGGCTTCGGGCGGCGCAATGGCGAGGCGGGGTTCCGGGAATTCAGCAACCCACGCGCGCGGGTGCGCAATCCGCGCTGGGCGATGGCACGGCTGTTTGATCGGCCGCAATCCGCCTTCGCGAAAAAGCTGATCAGGCAGCTGGTTGGAATAAAGTAGAAGGATCAGGGCGCTGCCCTGGACCCGCCGGGGCCGCGGGGCACCGGACCCCAGGAGTTTAGGCATGGAACGGATTATTCTTGTTACTGGAGGCGCTTCGGGGATCGGGGCCGCTTGCTGCCGGCGCATGGCGGGGCCGGACACAGCCTTTCTCGTGCACACGCGCAAGAATACCGAAGGCGCGGAGCGCACCGCCCAGGCCATCCGCGACAAGGGCGGGCTGGCCCATGTGATCCTGGGCGACATCGCCGCCCCGGAAACGCCTGCCGCACTGGTCCAGGCCGCATTGGACCGCTTCGGCGGCCTGGATGTCGTCATCGCCAATGCCGGCTTCGCGGACAAGACGCCGCTGCTGCAAACCGATGACGCCCAATTGGCGAAGACCTTTGATACCGTGCTCTGGGCCTTCATCCGGCTCGCCCGCGCCGCCATGCCGGTGCTGGCGCAAGGGCGCGATCCACGGTTGATCGCCATCTCCAGCTTCGTCGCGCACACCTTTCGCAATGACGTGACGGTCTTCCCCGCCACTTCCGCCGCGAAGGCCGGGGTGGAGGCGCTGGTGCGCGGCCTGGCCATCGAATACGCGAAGCAGGGTGTCACGGTGAACGCCGTTTCGCCCGGCTTTACGCAAAAGGACGCCGGCGCGCATGCGGCCTATTCAGCCGCGCAATGGGAGGCGGTAACGCGCAGTGTGCCCCTGGGCCGCCTCGGCACGCCCGACGACGTAGCGGCGGCGGTCAACTTCGTGGCGTCGCCCGAGGCCGCCTACGTCACCGGCCAAATCTGGC
>CANHTE010000332.1 GCA_947462945.1 Acetobacteraceae bacterium | reverse complement strand
GATGCGCACCACGGCGGCATCGGCCTGGCCGGGGCGCTTGGCGGTCTGGCCGCCCACCTGGGCGTCATACTGGTCCCAGATCCAGCGGCGCGAACATAAATCGGGGCAGGCGACCAGGGTTTCCAGCGCAGGGATGATCCCCACGGGGTCAGCGATTTCGCTGGCCTGCAACACCGGCAGCTTTGGCGTTTCGGCGGTCGGGCGGCGATAGAGCGGCGCTTCGGATTCGAGCGGCGCGAGCGGGATATCGGCCTCGACCAGCCCGTGATGGGTGATGATGATGCGGCCCGTCTCGGTCAGCTTGCCGATGACGGCGAAATCCAGCTCCCACTTCTGGAAAATGGCTTCGGCCAGGGCTTCCCGCCCGGGCTTGAGCACCATGAGCATGCGCTCCTGGCTTTCGCTCAGCATCATTTCATAGGCGGACATGCCGGCCTCGCGCTGCGGCACGGCGCCCATGTCCATCTCGATGCCCATGCCGCCCTTGCCGGCCATCTCAACGCCCGAACTGGTGAGGCCGGCGGCACCCATATCCTGGATGGCGACGATGGCGTCGGTCGCCATCAATTCCAGGCAGGCCTCGATCAGCAGCTTTTCGGCGAAGGGATCGCCGATTTGCACCGTGGGGCGCTTTTCCTCGGAATCGGCGCTGAATTCGGTGCTGGACATGGTGGCGCCATGAATGCCGTCCCGCCCCGTCTTGGAGCCGACATAGACCACCGAATTGCCCACGCCCGTCGCCGCCGCCGTGAAGATGCGGTCCGCCTTCAAAATCCCCACCGTCATCGCGTTGACGAGCGGGTTGCCGTTATAGGCCGGATGGAAATTCACCTCGCCCCCCACGGTCGGCACGCCCACGCAATTGCCGTAGCCGCCAATGCCGCGCACCACGCCATCCAGGATGCGCCGCGTGCGCGGCAGCGACGGGTCGCCAAAGCGCAGCGCGTTCAGATTGGCGATGGGGCGGGCACCCATGGTGAAGACATCGCGCAGAATGCCACCCACGCCGGTGGCCGCGCCATTATAGGGCTCGATGAAGCTGGGGTGGTTGTGGCTTTCCATCTTGAAGACGGCGGCCAGGCCCTCGCCAATGGCGATGACACCCGCATTCTCGCCAGGGCCGACCAGCACCCAAGGAGCGCTGGTGGGCAATTCGCGCAGCCAGACGCGGGATGATTTGTAGGAGCAATGCTCGCTCCACATCACCGAGAAAATCCCCAGTTCGGTCAGTGTCGGGTCCCGCCCGAGAATCGCCAGGGCGCGCTGATACTCATCGGGCTTGAGGCCGAATTCGGCGGCAAGCTGGGCGGCGCGCTCAGGCGCCAAGGGGGCAACGGGGGTCATCCACCGTTTGTCGGGCGGGGCGGGCGGCTTGTCCAGCGGGGTCACGCCATGGCCAGGCGGACCGAGCGGGGCATATTGGGCCGCCCGCCGGCCAGGCGCAGCACGCTGTGGATCACTTTTCCCCATTCCCGGATGAAACGGAGGAAGTGATGCAGGCCACGGTTTTGATAAACCTGCATTTGCCACGCCGCCAGGCTTTTGGACAAATCCGGATCGGCCACCATCCAGGAAGGCCCAGGCAGGGCCTCAAGAAAGTCCAGCCGCCGGGCCAGGACAATAATGCGCAAGCCGCGGATCCGGGCGGCCCGCCGCGCGGCGCGGAAAATCACCCGCCGCAGCCCCTGCAGCGGATGACGCGGGCCGAAATCATGCAGCGCCACCAGCAAATCCTCCCATGCGCCGGCCTGCGTCAGCCGCCGGAAATGGCGCGCGACGGTGGCCGCCTGGCCATATTCGGCCGGAACCTCCCGCCAGGGGGCATCGGTGGTGAGCAGCCAGAAGATGCCATCCATCCGATGGCGCAAATCACGCATGGGGCGGCCCTGGGGGGCGTCCGGCTCCACATAGGGGCGCAGCGCGGCCCATTGGCGATCAGTGAGGGGGCGGTGGGGGATGCGATGGAACATAACAAGAACATACGAGAAAAATAGCCAAAAAAGCAAGTTAATTGGGGAGCCACGGGCTCCCCAAACCCCTGCGATCAGTTGCTGCGGCCGGCGTGGAGGATGCGGAGGATGAGAACGCGGTCCGGGGTGGGAAGGTAGATGATGCTGGCGCGGCGTTCGAACCCCAGGCTGCGAACGCCCCTGCCTTGGGCGCGGCCCGCCATGGGAAATTCCCCGAGCGTCATGCAGGAGCGCTCAATCCGGTCCAGATAAGCGCCAGCCCGTGCGGCATCCGCTTCCCGGTAGATCAGCTCATACAAGGCTAAAAGGTCGGCCCGCGCCGCCGGGCTGAACTCAACCCTCGGCAAGGCGACGCGCGTGATGGGCGCGCATTTCAGCAAAGACCTGCTCAGCCGGGATGGCGGATGATGGATCGCGCTCCAGCGCCTCGATCACCGGAAGGATGTCCGTGCGGAACAAGTCCATTTCCTGGGCCGCCAAAGCCTCCAGCCCCGCGGCCACGACCTCACTCGCATCCGCGCAGGCGCCGGAGGCCAGCAGGCGGTCGATTTCCTCGGCTTGCGAGGGCGTGAGGGGGATGGCGGTCAGCATGGCGCGATCCTAGCCGCCGACTGCGCCGGTTTCCAGTTCCATGAAGCGTCCCACCTGTGGCGGCGGCAAACCGAGGGCCAGGAAAAGAGCTTCACGCGGCAACTTTACCGCCGCTGCCACGTTGAAGTTGCTGCACAACCAGCCGCTAGGACGCCCCATTCCATGAACAGCATCGTCTACATTGTCGGCGCCGTCGTCATCGTCATTGCCGTGTTGAGCTTCTTCGGCTTGCGCTGAATGACCCGAACGGCTGGGGCTCGAACCGTCACAACCCATTGAAAGCAAGCGCCAAAACGAATGGGGTCTGGGGCCTTTCGGCCCCAGCCGCCGGAGGCCTCTTTTCGAGGCTCAGGCCGGCGCCAAAGCCTCCGCAATCGACGTAAACATGGGCAACCCTTCCGTGCCCCCCACCAGCGGGTCCACGCAATTCTCGGGATGCGGCATCAGCCCCATCACCCGCGCATTGGCCGAGCAAATGCCTGCGATGGCGTTCAGGCTGCCATTGCGGTTCTGGCCCTCATAACGCAGCACGATGCGGCCTTCGCCTTCGAGCTGGCCGAGGGTTTCGGCGTCACAGAAGTAATTGCCATCGCCATGCGCCATGGTGGCGCGGAAGGTGGCGCCGCGCTGGAAGTGGTGGGTGTAGGGGGTATCGGCGCGCTCCACCCGCATCACGCAATCCATGGCCAGGAACCGCAGCGAGGCATTGCGCAGCAGGGCACCTGGCAGCAGGCCGGCCTCGCACAGCATCTGGAAGCCGTTGCAGACCCCCAGCACATGGCCCCCGCGCTCGGCATGGGCGCGGATGGCGCTCATGATGGGCGATTGGGCAGCCATGGCGCCGCAGCGCAGATAATCGCCGTAGGAGAAGCCGCCCGGCAGCACGACGAGGTCCGTGCCCTCTGGCAGCGCCGTGTCGCGGTGCCACACCATGGCGGGCTTGGCGCCACTGACGCGGTGCAGGGCGATGGCCATGTCGCGCTCGCGATTCGTGCCGGGGAAGACGATGATGGCGG
>CANHTE010000331.1 GCA_947462945.1 Acetobacteraceae bacterium | reverse complement strand
GGGTGGGGCGCTGTTTCTTTTGAATGCCGTCATTCTGGGGTGGCTCGCGCTGCAGTTCCTCGCCTGATCTGAGCGGCCTCAGCCTTCACTCTTGCTTCACCATGCTCATGGCATGAGCCCGGCTGGAAGGCTGAGGTTGGGAAGCATGTCTGGCGTTGCGCTCACCGGGTCATTGCCCGGTCAGATCAGTGAGAATTCGGCACCCTGGGATTGGATTGGCCAATTGCGGCTGAACATCAATCCGGCGCTGATCAATTTCGTGGACCTCGTTGGCATCGGCAGCAATTTCTTTGATGTCTCGCTCAATCGCTGGAGCGGCGTGCTGACCATCGCGCCGATCGCCTACGCCGACCACGAATGGTTCGTGGCCAACAACATGTCCACCACCATCAGCTTCCGGCTGCAATTCTACATGGCCGATGGTTCCATCCAGTACAGCCAGGCATCCTACTCCGTTGGCTTGCTCAACGTGGACGACACACCCCCCCAGGCGCTGAGCTTCGCCACCGGCGGCCTGGTCGCGGCGGGAGCGGCGGGTGCCAATATCGGCCGTCTGAAAGTGTCTGATCCAGATACCGCCGGCGACTTCACCTTCACCATCCGCGAAGATGACGCATGGATCTTCGAGGTTGTGGGCGACATGCTGAAGCTGCGCAGTGGCGTCTCCATTCCCCTCGCCGACGGACCCGAGCGGGAGGTGGTGGTCACCGCCTCTGACGGCGTAAGGTCTGCGGCCTTCGTCCTTCCCATCGGCGTCACCGCCCTGGGCATCAACAATGGCGGGACGGTGGACCTGCTGGAGAGCCATGAATCCTCTTACGGGTTCAGCTGGGCCGGCCCGGGCCACATGTTTTCAACCCGCATGCGTGACGAAATCAGCACGGTCCGCGATTTTGGCGCGCTGATCCATCTCCAATTGCGTGATGGGGGCAGCGTGACCGTGGAGCAGCCATCCGAGATTGACCTGCTGGATGGTTACATGACCTTTTCGGGGGATGGCCTGGCAGGGCGGGTCTGGGCCATCTACGAGACGGTGTTCAACCGTGAGCCGGGGCGTGATGAGATGGCTGCCGGGGCGAAGCGCCTGGCCGCTGCCGGGACCAGTAACGAGGTCCTGGTGAATGACCTCCTCAGCAGTGCCGAGTTTGCCGCCACCTATGGCCAGCAGGGCAATGCGGCCTTCGCCAACCAACTCTACCTGAATTCGGTGGGTTGGACGTCAGCCTCCGGCGTTGCGTTTCATGCGGGCAACCTGGATCGCGGTGCGAGCCGCGCCAAGGTGGCGAATGACTTCGTAACCTGGCGCCTCGACAGCTTGAACCACGCGGATTCCCGGGCGGCGAATGGCGGATTCTTCGTGCCTCGCTCCTGGGTGGACACGCTTGATGATGTGGTGCCGGCAAGCCCCACCCCGACCAGCTTCGCGCTATGGCTGGCCGAACAGGTGATGGGGGGCCGCATGGACCTCCATGCGCTCAGCAGCATGGTGCAGACGGCCCAGGGCATTCTGCCGGAACTTCGCACCGGCCAGAGCCGCATCGAGACCCTGATCACGGACATGACGGACCATTCCGCCGAAGCCAGCTGGGCCAAGAGCTTCGCCGAGTCGCTGCTGAAGCGTGGCAGCAATGCGACGCAGTACCTGCAGGACCTGATCCGCACCTACGACCCCGAGGAAATCCAGCGACTGGCACAGCCCCAGGGCGTCGATTTCCAGGACGGCTGGTAGCGCGCTTCAGCGCACCACCAGGTCCTTATAGGCGTGCCAGGTGGCATGCCCGATCAAGGGCAGCGCGATGATGAGCCCCAGGAAGAAGGGCACCAGCGCCAAGCCGGTAAACACCACGATCAGCCCGGCCCAAAGCGCCATGGCACGCCAGTTTTCCATCACCGCCTGGATCGAGACGGTCACCGCCTCCAGGAAGCTCATCTCCGGCCGGTCCACCAGCATGGGAACGGATACGGCAGAAACCGCGAAGGTCACGCAGGCGAGGACGAATCCCAGGCCGGTCCCGATGAGGAGGAAGGGCAAAAGGTCATTGCTGCGCAGCATCGCCATGGGCAATTCGATGAGGGACGGCGCGAAGTTCAGGCCGAAAAACAAGGCGAAAAGCAGCCCGGCGATGCGCACCCAGAACAAGTGCAGCACCAGCAGAAGCACACCCATCATGGCGATCTGGGTCGGATTGCGCCGAAAGCTCCCGACCGCCTCGGCCAGGGTGGTGGGCTGGCCGGCTTCCCGTCGGCGGCTGGCCTCATACAGGCCGGCGGCCAGCAGGGGAGCCAGGATGAAGAAGCCCGCCGTGGCCGGCAGGATGGCCCATGCGGTCCCGACTTCGAACATCAGCAGCGCGAAGATCCAGCCGCCGATTGTCAGCACGGCGCCGTAGGAAAGGCTGACCGCCTTGTTCGCCATCATGTCCCGCCAGCCCAGCGTGAGCCAGGCCCAGGGCCGGTCAGTGCTGACACGCCGCACCCGGCTGATGCGGGCTGGCGGCTCCCCTGCCTCTGTCGTGCTGATTTCGCTGCTCATGCCATGCCCTCCGGATCCGCTGCACCGAGTGCAGGATAACACCGCTTCGCGAAATTGCTGCCTTGATCCTGATCAAAGACTATCACCTGTTGGGATGCTTCCGTGCGATGGTCGTTGAGCAAGGCGCTGGTGGCGCCGGCAAGAGGAAGGACAGAGAGAAATGGCTTTGGCAGGAGCCGCCCCATTGGGCGCCATGGCTGTGCGCAGCCCCCCTGATTATGTAGAGGGGCCGATCCGTGCCTTTGCAATCGCGACCATGTTCTGGGGTGTGGTGGGTTTCCTGGTGGGCGTGGTCATTGCCTCCCAATTGGCCTTTCCCCTGCTGAACCTTGACCTTGAGTGGACCAGCTTCGGCCGCTTGCGCCCGGTCCATACCAGCGCGGTGATTTTCGCCTTTGGCGGCAGCGCGCTGATCGGCACCAGCCTTTACATCGTGCAGCGCACCTGCCGCGCGCGCCTGTTTGGTGGCGAGGAGATGGGGTGGTTCATCTTCTGGGGCTACCAGTTCTTCATCGTCACGGCGGCGCTGGGTTATGTGCTTGGCGTCACCCAGGGCAAGGAATACGCGGAGCCGGAATGGTTCGTGGATTTGTTCCTGACCGTCCTTTGGGTGATCTACCTGGTCGCCTTC
Source organism: Acetobacteraceae bacterium (assembly GCA_947462945.1). Lineage (GTDB taxonomy): Bacteria > Pseudomonadota > Alphaproteobacteria > Acetobacterales > Acetobacteraceae > Roseococcus. The sequence goes on along the minus strand of CANHTE010000331.1, from coordinate 415 downwards.
GGTGGCACGATCATGCGGCGCGAGGAGCCGCATATTTATGTGGCCAACTGGTTCCTGCTGGCCTTCATCATCACCGTGGCGGTGCTGCATATCGGCAACAACATCTCGCTGCCAATCAGCTGGGGCAGCAGTTTCTCCTACTCGGCGCCGGCTGGCGTGCAGGGGGCCATGATCCAGTGGTGGTATGGCCATAATGCCGTGGGCTTCTTCCTGACGGCGGGCTTCCTGGGCATGATGTATTACTTCATTCCGAAGCAGGCCGAGCGGCCGGTCTATTCCTACCGCCTCTCCATCGTGCATTTCTGGTCCATCATCTTCCTCTACATCTGGGCCGGCCCGCACCATTTGCATTACACAGCCCTGCCGGATTGGGCGCAGACGCTCGGCATGGTGTTCTCGGTCATGCTCTGGATGC
>CANHTE010000330.1 GCA_947462945.1 Acetobacteraceae bacterium | reverse complement strand
GTCCTCTTCAAGCGCTTCGCCGGCATTGATTCCATCGATATCGAAGTCCAGGCGACCGAGATTGATCACTTTGTCGAGGTGGTCGCCGCCCTCGAACCCAGTTTCGGCGCCATCAACCTGGAAGACATCAAGGCGCCCGAATGCTTCGAGATCGAGGCCCGGCTTCGGGCGCGGATGAACATCCCCGTCTTTCATGATGACCAGCATGGCACGGCCATCATCGTCGCCGCCGCCGTGCGCAATGGCTTGCTGCTGCAAGGCAAGGAGCTGGCCGATGTGAAGCTGGTGAATACCGGGGGCGGTGCGGCGGCGCTGGCCTGCCTCGACCTGCTGCTCACCATGGGCCTCAAGCGCGAGAACGTGACGGTCTGCGACATTGAGGGCGTGGTTTATGCCGGCCGCCCAGGGCTCGATGCCACCAAGGCCCGCTATGCGCAGGAAACCAATGCCCGCACCCTGCCCGAGGTGCTGGACGGCGCCGATGTCTTCCTGGGCCTCTCCGCGCCACGCGTCCTGAAGGGCGAATGGCTGCATAAGCTGGCGCCCCGCCCGCTGGTGCTGGCACTGGCCAATCCTGACCCCGAAATCCTGCCCGAAGCGGTGCGCGCCGCGCGGCCGGATGCCATCGTCGCCACCGGGCGCACGGATTATCCGAACCAGGTCAATAACGTCCTCTGCTTTCCGTTCATCTTCCGTGGCGCACTGGATGCGGGTGCCACCACGATCAATGAGGCGATGAAGGTTGCGGCCGTGGAAGCCATCGCGGCCCTGGCCCGCGTGGAAGCGAGCGAGGTGGTGGCGGCCGCCTATGGCGGCACCGCGCCGGTCTTCGGCCCCGAATACATCATCCCCAAGCCCTTCGACCCGCGCCTGATCCTGGAAATCGCCCCTGCCGTGGCGCGCGCCGCCATGGAAAGCGGCGTGGCCCGCCGCCCCATCGCGGATTTCGAGGCCTATCGCGCCGATCTCAGCCGCTTTGTCTTCCGCTCCGGCAATCTGATGCGCCCGGTGCAGGAATTGGCGCGCCGCCGCCCTGCCCGCATCGTCTTCGCCGAGGGCGAGGATGAGCGCACCTTGCGCGCCGTGCAGACCGTGCTGGATGAAGGCACGGCCGAACCCATCCTGGTGGGCCGCACGCCGGTCATCGAGGCGAAGCTGCGCGCCCTTGGCCTGCGCATGGCGCTGGGGCAATCGGTGCGGGTGATGCACCCCGACGAACAGCCGGAACTCTTCGCCCCCCTGATCGAGCTCTATCAGGGCAAGGTCTGCCGGCGCGGCATCACCCCCGCCGCCGCCGAACGCCGCGTCGCCTCACGCCCCACTGTCGCCGCTGGATTGCTGCTGGAGGCAGGCCATGCGGATGCCGCCATCGTGGGCGGCCGGGGCGATTGGATGAGCGATTGGGAGCACGCCTTGGCCATCATCGGCGCCCGCGCCGAGGTCAGCCGCGCCTATGCCTGTACCGCAGTCATCACGCAGAACGGCACCTTGTTCTTCGTGGACACGCATCTTCTGGTGGAGCCCAGCGCCGCGCAGATCGCGGAGATGACGCTGCTCGCCGCCGAGCAGGTGCGCAGCTTCGGCCTGACGCCCAAGGTGGCGCTGCTGAGCCACTCCTCCTTCGGCGCCTCGGGTGCGCCCAGTGCGCGCAAGATGCGGGCCGCGCTGAGGCTGATCCATGCCGCTGCGCCGGAACTGGAGGTGGATGGCGAAATGCACGCCGATGCCGCGCTGGTGCCGCTGATCCGCGCCCGCGCCGTGCCGGATTCACCGCTCGAAGGCACGGCCAATCTGCTGGTCTTTCCCAATATCGACGCGGCCAATATCGCCTTCAACCTGGTCAAGGCGGTGGCGGATGGCTTGCAGGTGGGCCCCATGCTGCTGGGCATGAACAAACCCATCCATGTGCTGACGCCGAGTGTCACCGCGCGCGGCATCGCCAACCTCGCTGCCGTGGCCGGCAGCCAGGTGGGGCGGGGCTGAACAGACAGCATCACTCGGCCATCAACGGTTTCTCCCGAAGGAGTTGATCCTGCCATGGATTTCGGAAGGATTTTTGGGGCGGTCCTCAGCGGCGCTGCCCAACCGCCCCGCCGCCGGACCACCACGGCGCGCCGCGCCAGCGGCCCCTTCGGCCTGACCCAGACCGAGACGCGGCAAATCGGCAGCGCTCTCGGCGCCTTGGCAAGTATAGCAGCAGAGGCGCTGAGCAGATCCGGCCCGGAACCCGCCAAGCCACAGCAAGTGCCGCGCCGCGAGCCTTCCGGCTGGTCCGTGCCGCCGCTGCCACCTTCCGGCCCGGGCACCACCCGCCCGGTCGAACCACCGCGCCGCGTCCCGGAAGTCGCGGCCCGCGCCGAGCCGCAGCCCATGGCCTCGGCCGAGCATGCGGAGGCGCGGCTGTTGCTGCGCGCCATGATCGCCGCCGCCCGCGCCGATGGCGTGGTGGACCGCGCCGAACGCGGCGCCATCGCGGCACAGCTCGACGCCGCCGGGTTGAGCGCGACCGAGCGCGACCAGGTTCTGGCCGATTTCGATACGCCTGCCACGGTCGAGCAGTTGTCCGATGCCGCGCGGGACCCCATTCTGCGCGCGCAATTATACGCGGCAGCCTTCGCGGCGGCGGGCGAAGTCAGCGCGGAGGAACGCGCCTGGCTGGATCGCCTGGCGCTGGCGTTGAAGCTGCAACCGGCGGCCCGCAAGGCCATCGAAGACAGATTGGGGGGATAGCCATGTTCACGCTGACCACGGCACAGCAAACACTTCGAGGCGCCGCGCGCGAATTGGCGCAGGACGCCTTCGCGCAATCCGCCGAGACGGATCGCAGCCTGCAATACCCCTGGCCCATGGTCGCGAAGATGACCCAGGCCGGCTTCATGGGCATGACGGTCCCGCGCGAATGGGGCGGGCAAGGCGCTTCCTACCTTGATGCCGTGCTCGTGGTCGAGGAAATGGCCAAGGGCTGCGCCGTCTGCGGCCGCATTGCGGTCGAGGCCAATATGGGCGCGATTGGCGCCATCATGGCCTATGGCACCGCGGCGCAGAAGCGCATCGCGGCCGATCTCGTGCTCGCGGGCGACAAGCCGGCCATTTGCATCACCGAGCCCGAGGCCGGCTCCGCCGCCGGTGAAATGACGACCACCGCCGTGAAGCGCGGTGACCGCTGGATCATCAATGGCGTGAAGCACTGGATCACGGGGGGCGGTGTTTCCAAGCTGCATCTGATCTTCGCCCGCGCCATCGAAGACGGCGTGGAGCAGGGCATTGGCGGCTTCCTGGTGGTACGGAATGGTGAGAACGATCCGGCCAACCTCATCATTCACAAACGCATCCCCTCCATGGGCCTCTGCGGCATGCCCGAGGCCGAGCTGCATTTCCGCGACCTTGAAGTGCCGGATGCCATGGTGTTGCGGGCCCCTGGCGGGTTCAAGCGCGGCTTCGGCAAGCTGATGGATGCCTATAACGGCCAGCGCGTGGGAGCAGCCACGGCGGCACTCGGCATTGCGGCCGGCGCCTATGACCGTGCGCTGGATTTCGTGCAAAGCCGCCGCCAGTTCGGCCGGCCCATCGCGGAATTCCAGGGGC
>CANHTE010000329.1 GCA_947462945.1 Acetobacteraceae bacterium | reverse complement strand
TGACTTCATCACCCGCTTCAACGCCACGCCGCCCGATGCCATCAAGCTGGATGTGGATGGCATCGAGCCCGCCATCCTGCGTGGCGCCGCGCGGACGCTGCGCGAATATGTGCGTGAGGTCCTGGTGGAGATTGACGGCGCCAATGCGGCGGCGGGCGGCAATGGCATTCCGGAAATCCTGGCCAGTTGCGGCTTTGCCGAAATTCCGCTTCCCGGCGCCGGGCGCAATCGGCGCTTTGTGCGGGGCTGAGGCGGCCCCTCAGGCGTCAAGCGTCACGCCCATCTCTCGCAGCCGCCGGCGCAGGTCGTAAAGCTGATCCAGCAGGGACAAGACCACGGGCAGCGCTTCGTCATTCACGGCCATGTCATCGCGCAATTCGAGGATCAGCCCAACCCGCTCCACATCCAGTTCGGTGAAGACAAGCTCATGGCCGGCGCGTTCAGGGCGGACATGGCCTTCCGCGATCCAGCCCTGCAAATCCTCCAGCCGGAGGCGCGTGAAACGGGCGCAGAGCAGATCGAGCGTGATCATGGCGCAGCCTCCATCCCGGCCCGGGGATCATGCGGGTGCTCTGGCTTCCATTGGCTCAGAAAGGCTTTCAGTGCCGCGTCCGCGGGGCCGATCTCGATGCGCAGGTTCAGGAAGAGATCCCCGGCCTCACGCGCGCCATGGGCGGCGATGCCCTTGCCCCGCAGCCGGATTTGCCGCCCCGCATCACTGCCCTCCGGCAGGGTGACGCGCAGTGGGCCGCCAGGCGTGGGCACGAGCACGGGGCCACCCAGGACAGCCTCCCGCAAGGTGACGGGCAGTTCCAGATACAGGTTGAAGCCTTCGCGCCGAAACAGCGGGTGCTGGCCCACATCCAGATCGATCAGCGCATCGCCGGCGGGCCCGCCATTGCGGCCCGGCCCGCCCTGGCCACGCAGCCGCAAGGTCTGGCCGCTTTCCACGCCGGGCGGGATTTTCACACTCAGGCTGCGGCCATCGGGCAAAGTCAGCGCTTCGGTGGCGCCGGCCACCGCATGCAGAAAGGGCACAACGAGGCGATAGGTCTCGTCCTGGCCACGGCGGGGGGCGGATTCGGCGCGGCGGCGCTGTTCGAAGATATCCGCGAAGAGGTCATCAAAGACCTCCGCCTCCGGGCGTTGGCCGGGGCGGGCGCTGTATCTGCCGCCCTGCGGCTGCTCGGCCTGCTGCCGGTAGCTGCCGCTGTGCCTTTGCTCCTGCCCTTCCGCGTCAATCTCGCCACGGTCGAAGCGGGCGCGCTTGTCGGGGTCACCCAGCAGGTCATTCGCGGCGGAGACGGCCTTGAAGCGCGCCTCAGCCTCCGGCTTGCCGGGGTTCAGGTCCGGGTGATGCTGGCGCGCCAGCTTGCGATAGGCTGCCTTGATGGCCTCGGGCGAGGCGTTGCGGGCGACGCCGAGGGTCTTGTAGGGGTCTTGGGCCATGCATGGCTCCTCCAGCGCGGCAGGGTATCACCCATCGGCGCGCGGCACCCAGGGCAGACGCGCGACATCGATGCCATCCTCGCGCAGGGCCTCGGTCTCGGCCTCGGTCGCTTCGCCGTAGATGCCGCGTGGCTCGGCCTCGCCCTCATGGATGCGCCGGGCTTCCTTGGCGAAATCCTTGCCGACATGCTCGCAGCTTTTCTCGACCTCGCTGCGCATGCGCTGCAGCAGGGCCACGATCTGCGCGGGCATCGGCCCGGCGGCCAGGCGAGGCACCTCGTGATCCGGCTCGGGGGGCTGGGGAGCCGGCGGTGCCGCCGCATCGGCCGACGGGTTCTTGCTGGCCGGCGCCTCGGCCCGGCCTTTCACGCCGCGTGTCTTGCGGATGGCCGGGGCCATCAGGGCCTTGCTGACGCGCGTATCGCCGCAGACCGGGCAATCCACCAGCCCCGCCGCCGCCATGCGTTCATGGGCGGCGCTATCCTTGAACCAGCTGTCGAACTCATGGCCCGTGTCACAGCGAAGCGAAAAGCGAATCATCCCTGAAAATCCAAGCAGCCCCCGCCGAATTGGCGGACGGACACATCCATGTCACATGGGAGGTGGCACGCCAAATGTCACGGGAGCCCGAGGGGCAAGGCCTCAGGAAAACGCCGCCATATAAATCCGGGGCGGATCAGCCCGCCAGCAGGGCTTCGAGCTTCCCGGCGCGATCAAGCGCGACCAGATCATCCGAGCCGCCAATCGCCTGGCCATTGATGAAAATCTGCGGAACCGTGGTGCGCCCGCCGGAGCGGGCAATGGCGTCCTTGCGTGCCTGACTGCCATTCGGCGCGTCGAATTCCTCGAAGCTGGCGCCACGCCGGGTCAGCAAAGCGCGGGCACGGTCGCAATACGGGCAGAAGGCAGAGGTGTAGATTTCGATCTGGGCCATGGGGCCAATACGCCGTGGCGTGACCGCGGCGTCAAGCCAGGAATCACCCCAGGACAGGCAGTGCCAAAGCGGCCAGACCGAGAATGACGCCCAGCGCGCCGGTGAGGGCGATGAAGAAACCCTGCCACTCCATATTTTTGCTGCCAAAGACAGATTTTTTCCGGCTGGGGCGGCGCGGACGGGCCAAGGGGACCAGGTAATCGTGCCGGCTCGTCAGGAAAGCGTCCATGCCGTCCTCCGCGCGCCGCGTTAGGGAGTGGTCCTCGAAAGCCAGCCCATCCTGGCTGCGGGCTGCCGATCTACGCCCGTTCAGATTGCGCCAAGCGAAGCCTTGGCCACCGAGAAGGCTTCGGTCAAAACTGCGTCCATCAAGAGGCATGTTGTTCGCTCCGTCGTGTCTTCAGGTTTTTCCTGAAGGGCGATACATGACCGATCATAATGAACTTAAGATTAAAAATTCCTGCTTCAGTGAGGGCGTTCCATGCGCGGGTCCGGGACGCGCGCAGCGGCCAGCACCATCACCTCGCCGGCGCCGCCCGCCAGCAAGGCCCGCGCGCAGGCATCGGCGGTGGCGCCACTGGTGAGCACATCGTCAATCAGCAGCACGCGCCGGCCGCGCAACCGCGCGGGCGCGCCAGGTGCCAGGCCGAAGGCGCCCTCCAGCAGGGCTTCGCGCGCGCGCGCCCAGTTCGCCCAAGGGGGCGGTGGCGCGCAAACGGCGCAGCAGCATGGGCGCATGCGGTGTGGCGGAGAGCTTCGCCAAGCAGGCGGCCAGCAGCGCCGCCTGGTTGTGCCGTCGCCGGAACAGCCGCCAGCGATGCAGCGGCACCGGCACCAACAGATCAGCCCTGCGCAGAAGCGCGGCACCCGCGCGGGCCATGTGACGGGCCAGCGGTGCCGCAAGCTCCGTCCGGTCCCGATGCTTGAAGGGCAGGATCAGCGCCTTCGCCCCCTCATCATAGCGCAAGGCGGCGCGGGCGGCGCTGAAGGCGGGCGGCGCGGTGACGCAGGCCTCGCACCACAGCACCTCCAGATGCGGAATGCCGGCGCCTTCATGCGGAAAAGGCACGCCGCAGCGGTCACAAAGCGGCGCGCTGACGAAGGCAAGGCGGGTGAAGCAGGCCGGGCATTGGCCGCCCTGCACGCCCACCGGGGCCTCGCAGGTCAGGCAGCCAGGCGGCAGGAGCGCATCCAGCAGGCCACC
>CANHTE010000328.1 GCA_947462945.1 Acetobacteraceae bacterium | reverse complement strand
TCAGGCCGAGATGGACGGGTTGCGGCCAGGTGGGGAAGCCGGGGGCGTGATCAACGCGCATGCCCGCATCGCCAATCCTGAGCAGCGGGTGGTGGCCGATGCAGATACGCTGGCGGTGCGCGCGGCCATGGTCTCGGGGCTGATGGGGGCCGTGGACACGCTGGCGCCCTGCCGGCCGGACCACGTCATCCTGGGCGTCATGGTGGAGAACTTCGTGGGCGGGGGCGCGGCCGGGGCCGCATTGATCCGCGAGGTGAGTGAACGGCTGGGCTGCGGCGTCACCGATTATTCCTCCGCGATCATCATCGCGTTGGAGGCAATGTTCGGCCGCAAGGTCCGGATCGGCCTGCTGACGCCCTTCCTGCCGGTGGGCGATACCGCCGCGCGCCGCATCTTCGAGGAGGCGGGGCATGAGGTGGTGCGGCTCATCGGGCTGCGCGCGCCAAGCCCGGCCTCGATTGGCCGCGTGCCCCTGGCGCGGCTGCGCGGCGCGGTCACGGAACTGAACGGGCCGGAGGTGGAGGTGATCATCCAGGTCGGCACCGGCCTGCCCTTCGCGGCCGTGGCCCGCGCGGCGGAGCGCGAGATCGGCAAGCCCGTGCTGGCCAGCAACCCGGTCAGTTATTGGCGGGCGCTGCGGGCCTGCGGCATCACGGATGCCATGCCAGAACAGGGCCGCCTGTTCACGCTGTAGCCTGAACGAAAAACCCCTCCGGCCTCGCGGCCGAAGGGGTCCAGTCCCGGCTTTCGCCGTTGGCGGGCCAGCCCTGTTTCGGAGCTGGCCCTTATTTCGTCAACGGCTCAACGCATCGGCAATGCGTACATCAGCCCGCCATTGGTCCAGAGGTTGTTCGGCCCGCGCGGCAGCGCAACCGGGGTGCTCTCACCCATGGTGCGCTCATAGAGTTCGCCGTAATTGCCGATGGCGCGGATCACGTTATAGGCCCAAAGGGGGTCCAGCTTCAGGGCCTGGCCCAATTCGGGCGTGACGCCCAGCAGGCGGCGCGTATTGGGGTTGGTGCTGGTGCGGCGCATCTGCTCGGCATTCGCGGCGGTGATGCCCTGTTCCTCGGCCTCGATGATGGCGGTGGTGAACCAGCGAACCAGCTCAAACCAGTCATCATCGCCCCGGCGGACATAGGCGCCATAGGGCTCCTTGCTGAAGCGCTCGGGCAGCACGGTCCAGTCACGCGGATTTTGCATGGTGGAGCGCACGGCGGCAAGTTGCGAGGCGTCGGAGCCGAAGCTGTCGCAACGGCCAGCCTGAAGGGCAGCGGCCGCCTGATCCGTCCGTTCGAAGACGACGGGGCGGAAGGGCACATTGACCGATCGGAAGTAATCCGCCGTCACCTGCTCATTGGTGGTGCCCTGGATCAGGCAGATGGTGGCGCCATTCATCTCGCGCACCTGACGTACGCCGAGCGAGTTGCGCACCAGGAAGCCGTGGCCGTCGAAGAAATAGGTCGTCACATGGCGCAGGCCGAGGGTGGTGTCGCGCAGCATGGTCTGCGTCGAGGTGCGGAACAGCACATCCACCTCGCCCGAGCCCAGCGCCGTGAAGCGCGTGGAGGAGGAGAGCGGCGCGAAGCGCACCTTGCTCGCATCATTGAAAATTGCCACGGCCAGGCCGCGGCACAAATCCACATCCAGCCCTTGCCAGGTGCCCCGGCTATCCGGCAGGGCGAAGCCCGCCACGCCGGTGTTGATGCCGCAGACGAGCGTACCACGCGCGCGGATCTGATCGATCGTGGGGCCGGCCTGCGCCGGGCCGGCGAACAATGCCACACATGCAGCCGCCAAAACGGCGCGGATGGACCGATCCAACATCATGCTTTTTTGACCTCAACCTTGGTTTTCCGAGGTGAAAGGTCGTTGAAGAACGGGCGCGGAGTCAACGCATGGCGCATCGGCATGACGGTATTGTAATGGACGCAGGATGCCGACCCCGTTCCGTTTGGGCCCGATCAGGCGGTCTTTTGCTCGGCCAGGCCGAGTTCGGCGATCATCGCCTCACGCATCAGGAATTTCTGCACCTTGCCGGTGACCGTCATCGGGAATTCCTCGACGAAGCGAATATGGCGCGGGATTTTGTAGTGCGCGATCTGCCCCTGACAAAAGTCGCGGATTTCTTCGGGCGTTGCGACCTCACCGGGCTTGAGGCGAATCCAGGCGCAAATCTCCTCGACGAAGCGCGGATCGGGCACGCCGATCACCTGGACATCGGCCACCTTGGGGTGGCGAAACAGGAATTCCTCCACCTCTCGCGGATAGACGTTTTCGCCGCCCCGGATCACCAGATCCTTGATGCGGCCGACGATGTTGCAGAAGCCTTCCTCATCGATCACCGCGAGATCACCCGTGTGCATCCAGCCGGCCGGGTCAATGGCCTCGCGCGTGCGCGGCTCATCCGCCCAATAGCCGAGCATGACGGAATAGCCGCGGGTGCAGAGTTCACCAGGCTGGCCGCAGGGCACCACGCGGCCTTCGGCATCCACGATCTTTACCTCGATATGCGGCTGCACGCGGCCCACGGTAGAGACGCGGCGCTCGACGGAATCCGTGGTGCTGGACTGGAAGCTGACGGGGCTGGTCTCCGTCATGCCATAGGCGATCGTCACCTCGCGCATGTTCATGTCGGTGATGCAGCGGCGCATCACCTCGATCGGGCAGGGCGAGCCCGCCATGATGCCGGTGCGCAGGCTGCTCAAATCGAACTTCGCGAAATCGGCGTGGTTGAGCTGCGCGATGAACATGGTGGGCACGCCGTAAAGCGCCGTGCAGCGCTCGGCCGCCACGGCTTCCAGCGTGGCCAGCGGATCAAACCCCTCGCCCGGATACACCATGGTGGCGCCATGGGTCGTGCAGCCCAGATTGCCCATCACCATCCCGAAGCAATGATAGAGCGGCACGGGGATGCAGATGCGGTCCTCATGCGTGATGCGCTGCGCCTTCGCCACGAAATACCCGTTGTTGAGGATGTTGTGGTGCGTGAGCGTGGCGCCCTTCGGCGCGCCCGTGGTGCCGGAGGTGAATTGGATGTTGATGGGATCATCCATCTGCAAGCTGGCGCCGATGGCGTGCAGCCTGGCGTGCGCCTCGGCTGGCGCCGGCTGCATGAGCTCGGCGAAGTTGCGATAACCCTGCTGTGTTTCCGCACCGATCTGAAAGCGGTGACGCAATGTGGGCAGTTTCTCGGCGCCCAATATCTCCAGCATGGTGACATATTCGCTGGTCTTGAAGCGCGTGGCGCTGACGATGGCCGCACAACCCACCTTGTTCACCGCGTATTCCACCTCGGACAAGCGGTAGGAGGGGTTGATGTTCACCAGTACGAGCCCCGCCAGCGCGGTGGCGTATTGCGTCAGGGCCCATTCCGCATTGTTGGGGGACCAGATGCCCACGCGCTCACCCGGCTCCAGCCCGGCGGCGAGCAGATTGGCGGCAACATTTTCGGCGAGGGCCAGCATCTGGGCATAGCTCCAGCGCACCGATTGCTGCCGCGCGATCAGCGCCGTCCGGTCCGGGAAGCGGGCAACGGTGTTGCGGAAATTGGCGCCGATCGTTTCCCCCAGAAGCGGTATGGAGGAAGC
>CANHTE010000327.1 GCA_947462945.1 Acetobacteraceae bacterium | reverse complement strand
TCACCTTCGTGGATACGGGCCGCCTGCTCATCGCCTTCGACGCCGGCACGGGCGGGCAGCTGAGCCCGACGGCGGGCCTCCTCTCCGCCAATATGGCCGCGGCCGGGCTGGACCCCGCGCGCGTCGGCCTCGTCATCGTCACCCATTGCCACCAGGACCATATCCACGGCCTCACCACCGCCGAGGGCCGGGCCGCCTTCCCCAATGCCGAAATCGCCATCGCCGAACAGGAATTCGCCTGGTGGACGGACCCGGCGAATGAAAACCGCAGCCCGCAAGGCCAGCGCGTGAATTTCGCCAATGTCGCGCGGCGCTTTGCCCCCTATCAGGGCCGCATCCGCCGCTTTGCCCCAGGCGCCGAGGTCTCACCCGGCATCACCAGCATCCCTGCCTTTGGCCACTCGCCCGGCCATACCGTATTCCACGTGAGCGACGGCGCCGAGCAACTCCTCGTCCTGGCCGACCTGACGCACCGGCCGGAGCTTTTCGCCCGCCGGCCGGACTATGTCTCGCTCTTTGATTTTGACGGCGCGGCCGCCGCCGCCACCCGCCGCCGCATCCTGGACATGGCCGCAACCGACCGGGTTCGCGTCACCGGGTACCATTTTCCCTTTCCTGCCGCCGGGCACCTGGCGCGGGAGGGGGAAGGGTATCGGTTTTTTCGGGCGGATTGGGTGTGAGGAGGAAGGGCCTCCGGCGGCTGGGGCCCCGCCCCCAGCCGCCGGAGGTCCCTTTTTTCTTCTGCCGCCCCCGTGGCGTGTGCCTTCGATCCAATTCAGGATAACCCCGTCCAAGACGGAGAGCCCCCCATGAAGCGCCTGCACATCGGCGATGTCGCCATCACCAGCCTCGTCGAGCGTGACGGCCCCTGGCGCCGGCCGGAAGATTTCTTCCTCAATTACGACAGCGCCGCCAAGGCCGCCGATATCAGCCGGCTGGCGCCCGAAGTGATGGACCATGCCACGGGCAAGATGGTCATCACCTACCAGACCTTCGTGATCCGCACCGCGCAGCACGTCATTCTCGTGGATACCTGCACCGGTGAGGATAAGGGCTTCCCGCCGCCCATGGACTTCCCGAAGCAGCCCTGGATGGACGCGCTGTTGGCCGAGGGCCTGACGCCCGCCGATATTGACTACGTGTTCTGCACGCATCTGCATCTGGACCATACCGGCTGGAACACGAAGCTGGTGGATGGCCAATGGGTGCCGAGCTTCCCCAACGCCAAATACATCTTCCACAAGGGCGAATACGCCGCCTGGGAAGCGCTGGAGCGCGAGGGCCGCGAACGCGCGGGCGGCGCGGGCGGCGTCTGGCGGATGAATTGCGAGCCCATCATGAAGGCCGGCCAGGCCCTGCTGGTGGATGAGAGCTTCACCTTGGATGACTGCATCAGCCTCATCCTCACGCCCGGCCATTCACCCGGCCATGTCTGCGTGAAAATCTCCAGCAAGGGTCAGACCGCGATCATCGCGGGGGACATGATGCACCACCAGCTGCAATGCCTGGACCCGACCTTGTCCACCATCTTCTGCTGGGACCCGCATGCGGCGGTGGAAAGCCGCAAGCGCGTGTTCGAGGAAGTGGCCGAGACGGATACGCTGCTGCTGCCCATCCATTTCCCGACGCCCACGGCCGGCCGGCTGAAGCGGGCGGGCGGGGCTTATGACTGGGTGTTTGCGCGGTAGCCAAAAGGCGGGGCGCCGCCCCGCACCCGGCCGGGGTCCGTGGCGGACCCCGGGCCCCGCCTTGCGTTAAGCCCTCGACAGGTGACGGGCGCCTGCGCTGAGACACGGCCCAAGCTCATCCCCCACGAATGGGGGTCCGGGGGACTAGTCCCCCGGCGGGTCAGGGCAAAGCCCTGCCTTTCCCTCACCCCATCCTTTGCAGCGTCCCCCCATGCCGCCTGAGCCATTCCGTCGCCGCGTGGCGATGCGCCGAGCGTTGTTCCACCAGGGCCCAGAACCGCGCCGAGTGGTTCATCTCCCGCAGATGGGCCACCTCATGCGCCACGACGTAATCCAGCACCCAATCCGGCGCCAGGATCAGCCGCCAGGAGAAGGCGAGGGTGCGGTCCGGCGCGCAGCTGCCCCAGCGGCTTTTCGTGTCCTTCAGGCGGATGGCGCTGGGGGTGACGCCCAGTCCTTCGCAATGCGGGCGGGCGGCCAGGATGATGCGCCGCAGGGCTTCGGCGCGAAGAAAATCCCGCACACGGCGGGCGATGAAGGGGGCCTCGCCCGTCACCACCAGGGCGCCTTCCTCGATGAAGGCGCTGCCGCGGCGGCCGGGCTCATGGCGGATCGGGTGCTCGACGCCGCCGATGGGCACGCTGGCGCCCGCCGCAAAGGGGCGTTCGGGGGCCAGGCCGCCCAGCTTTTGCATCACCCAGCCGGCATGCTCGGTCAGCAGTGCCACGCCATGCTTGCGGCCGACGCGCTGGGGCAGCGTCACCACCACATCGCCGCGGGTGGGGTCAATCCGCAGCGAGACGCGCCGCGCCCGGGCTGAGCGGCGCCAGCGCACCGGGCAGGGCTCAGGCGGCAGCAGCGGGTCCCGTTGCAGCGGGATGATTTCCGATTCGGGCAGCTCCATCCTCGCACCATGTCGGCAAGGCGCGGGCTTGTTCAACCGCCTGGCTCAAGGCCGGGGTCGAATGGTTGACAGGAGGGGCCGCTTCCGCCCCTTTGGGTGGGCATGAACCTGGCCCGCCATATTCCCGCGCTGCTGATTTTGGGCGTGGTCTGGGGGCTCACGCCCTCCATCGTGAAGGCGGCCATGAATGGGGGCATCGCGCCCTTGGGCTTTGCCTTTTGGGGGGCCTTTGGCTCGGCGCTGATCCTTTCGGTGTTGTGCGTGAAGCGGCGGCTTGCCGTGCCGCTGGACCGGCCGCATCTGGTGCAATATGCGGCCTCGGGGTTTTCCGGTTTCGCGCTGGCGAATTTCGCGGGCTACACGGCGTTGCAGCACATCCCGGCCGGGTTTTTCGCGCTGCTGGTGCCGCTTTCGCCGATTTTGACCGTGCTGGGCGCGGCCGCGCTGGGGATGGACAGGCTCACGCGCCGGCGCGTGCTGGGCACGGCGCTGGGCTTTGCCGGCGTGGCCCTGGCCATGGCGCCTGGCGCCGCCCTGCCCGATGCGAGCCTGTTGGGCTGGGCGCTGCTGGCGGCGGTGACGCCCATGGGCTTTGCCATCTCCAATATCGTCGCCTCACGCCTGGCGCCGCGCGGCACGGATGCGCTGGTGCTGGCGACGGGCGCGCTTTACGCCGCCGCCTTCTTCCTGGCGATCTTCGGGCTGGGGATGGGGCAGATCCATATCCCAGGGCAGTTCGGCTGGGGCGTGGAATGGCTCATTCCGTTCCAGGCGGCGCTGACCGCCTTCGCCTACCTGCTGTATTTCCGGCTGATCGCGGCCACGGGCAGCGTGATTACCAGCCAGACCGGCTATATCGTGACCATCGCGGGCGTGCTTTGGGGTGCGCTGTTGTTCGGCGAGCGCATGGGTTGGCTGGCCCTGCCTGCGGCGGCGCTGGTCTTTGCGGGGCTTTGGTTGGTCACCGCGCGGCGGTAGCGGCAGCGGGCAACGCGCGTGGCTCTGCGG
>CANHTE010000326.1 GCA_947462945.1 Acetobacteraceae bacterium | reverse complement strand
GGTAGTGGCGCTGCTGATCACGGGCTCGCTTTTCCTCACGCCGATCTTCTATCCCCTCGAGGCCGTACCGGGCGCCTTCCGGACGGTCATGCGGCTCAACCCGCTCACGTCGATCGTCGAGCAGTCGCGCACCGTGATCGTGTTCGGCGGCATGCCTAACTTCTTGAGCCTCGCGCTGTACACGCTCTGCGCCTTGATCCTCCTCGCCGTGGCCTACTGGGTGTTCCAGCGTCTGCGCCCGGGGTTCGCCGATGTCCTCTGACTTCGCCATCCGCGCAGAGGGCCTGGCCAAGGCGTTCCTCATCTACCGCCAGCCCTCGCATCGCCTGCTGCAGGCTGTGATGCCGCGGCTGCGCAGACTCGCGGCGCCGTTGCTGCGCGCGCTCGGCCGGCCCGTCGAGCAGCCGCCCTACTTCTCAGAGTTTTGGGCGCTTCGCAGCCTCTCCTTCGAGGTCCAAAAGGGAGAGACAGTCGGCATCATCGGCCGCAACGGCTCCGGCAAGTCCACGCTGCTGCAGCTTGTCTGCGGCACGCTGAGCCCGACCAAGGGCGAGGTGCAGGTGAACGGTCGCGTGGCCGCGCTTCTCGAGCTCGGCTCAGGCTTCAATCCGGAGTTCACGGGGCGCGAGAACGTGTTCCTCAACGCCGGCGTCCTCGGCCTCAGCCAGAAGGAGACGGAGGAGCGCCTCGCCGACATCCTGGCCTTCGCCGACATAAGCGAGTTCGTCGATCAACCAGTGAAGACCTACTCCTCGGGCATGGCCATGCGGCTCGCCTTCGCGGTGATCGCGCATGTGGACGCGGATGTGCTGATCATCGACGAGGCGCTTGCGGTCGGCGACGCATACTTCCAGCAAAAGTGCTTCCGTTGGCTGCGGGATTTCCAGAAGCGCGGCACCGTCCTGTTCTGCGGGCATGACGCGGGGGCGATCATCAGCCTGTGCGACCGCGCCATCTGGCTCGACCGCGGCAACATGCGCATGCAGGGCTCCGCCAAGGCGGTGACGGAGACCTACAGCGCCTTTTTGTCCTCCGCGATCATGGGCCTCGACGAAAGCACGGTCCGCGTCGCGGCGGAGCTTGGCGGGGAGGCGCTGGCAGCGGAGGCACCGCCCGTCGCGCCTGCCGGCCTGCTACCCCTCGGCGACGATGGCACGAGCTTCGGTTCGGGCCTGGCACGCATCACCGGCATCGGCTTTACGGATGCGGCAGGCGGCCCGCTCGGGCTAGTGACGGGCGGCACGGAGGTGGTGCTGACGCTGCAGATCCGGATCCACGCGGAGCTGCTTAGCATCATCGTAGGCTTCCTCGTGAAGGACAGGCTCGGCCAGACGGTGCTGTGCGAGAACACCTTCGAGCCTGGCGTGTTGCCGACCCATGATGCGCGCGCCGGCTCAGTCGTTCAGGCGCGCTTCCGCTTCGTCATGCCGGACTTTGCGCCGGGGAAGTACAGCATCTCGCCCGCCATCGCGTCCGGCACGCAGGTTGATCATGTGCAGCACCACTGGGTGCATGACGCGTTGATCTTCGACGTGCGGCCGAGGCGCGACCTCGGCGCCGTGGTGCACATCCCCATGCTCGACCGCAGCATCACCGTCGCCGGAGAGCCGCAGGTCGAAGGCTGAGCCCGTGGCGCGAGGCGGCAGGGTCGAGCCGCGCTGCGCCCCCATGCTATCCCGGTGCGGCGGAGAGGGCTCCACCCGGGGTCCGTTGCCGCGCAGGGTCGAGGCGCGCAATCGACGCGGCCTCCGCGGCGGTCCCACCTGGTTCGATCAAGGGGCCCGCCCTCGCCGTTCATTCGCCTGCCCTGAGGAGGCCCGCCATGCTCGGTTGCGCCGTCTACGGCCACGACACCTGGACCGACCGCGTCGTGATCTGGAACGCGCTGGCGGAAGGGTGGGGGCTTTCTGCGGAAGAGCGCCACATCGTCGAGCGCCAGCAGGGCACATGCTGCGCGGGCTGCGGCAGGCAACCGGTAGCGTCCGCGCTGGTGGTGGAAATTCCCTAATTGGCCTGCTGCCGGATCGATGGACACCGAGTTTAGCCTGCCTCGTCCAGCGCCTCGAAATCCATAGGGCTGAGGTAGCCTATGGTCGAGTGCCGTCGCCTTGGGTTGTAGAAGCGCTCGATGTAGTCGAACACATCGGCGCGGGCTTGGTCGCGGGAGCGGTAGATGCGGCCGCGTATCCGCTCGGTTTTCAGCGATGAGAAGAAGCTCTCCATCGCCGCGTTGTCCCACACATTGCCAGACCGGCTCATCGAACAGGTGACGCCCAGTTCGGTCATAAGGCGCTGAAACTGCTCACTGCTGTATTGACTGCCGCGGTCGGAGTGATGGAGCACTGCCAGCGGCTTGCCGCGCCGCCAGATCGCCATGACCAGCGCGTCGGTCACGAGCTGCGCCGTCATGGTGCTGCTCATGGACCAGCCGACAACGCGGCGCGAAAACAGGTCGATGACCACCGCGACATAGAGCCAACCCTCGGCCGTCCAGACATAGGTGAAATCGGCCGCCCATTTCTGATTTTGCCGAGTGGCTGCGAATTGCCGATCGAGGATGTTGGACGGCATCGGCCCTGGATGCCGCTCGCCATGGTCTTTCGGCGGACCACGCCGACGCGGCCGTGCCCGCAATGCCTGGGCGCGCATCAGCCTTTCGATCTTGTGCAGCCCGCAACGGAAGCCTGCCGCCAGCACGTCGTGCCAGACCCGCCTGGCGCCATAGGTGCGATCGCTCTCCAGGAAGCTCGATCTCACCTGGGGAGCCATCTTTTCATCCGCCACAGTATGGGGGCTTGGCGGCCGGTTGAGCCAGGCGTGAAAGCCCGAGCGCGAGACGCCCAACGCTGAGCACTGCCAGGCCACCGGCCAGATAGAACGATGCGCCGCGACAAAGGCGAGCTTCATATCGCATCCCTGGCGAAGTACGCCGCGGCCTCTTTTAGGATGTCACGCTCCGCGCGGAGCTTGGCGACCTCTCGGCGAAGACGATCGATTTCCTGCTGCTCGGGCCGGACCTGGCCGTGGCCAGGAAAGGCATGCTTGGCATCGGATGCCACATCCCTGATCCAACGCCGCAACACACTCTCGGCCACGTCCAGGTCGCGCGCCGCCTGCGCCACGGCCACGCCGCGCTCAGTCACCAATTGCACCGCCTCGAGCTTGAACTCTCGGCTGAACAATCGTCGCTGCATGAAAACCTCCGATAGGGTTGGAAAACCTTATCTCGGTGTCCACCAAACCGGCAGCAGGCCATTGGCGGCCAAAGCCGCCCGGCTCAAAAGCTCGCCCGCAGGATCAGCGGCATCGCCGCCAATGAATCCTTTACAGCCGTCACACCCGGAATTTCCCGCGCCATGATGGCAAGCCCCTGCCGCACCGCGTCGTTGCGCGCAAAGCCGTGGAAGGTGACGGTGCCCGCCTTCACCGAGGGATAAATCCAATAGGTGTCCACCCAGGGCTGCGCGCGCATGGCCTTCACCAGTGCCAGCTGGATGCCGTGGTCGTCATGGCTTTCCTGCGGGGTCATTTCGCCGCGCAGGATGGCGCGCAGCAGGTCGGCCCGGCTGACGATGCCAATCAGCTTGCCGCCCTTCAGCACCAGCACGCGCCGGATATTG
>CANHTE010000325.1 GCA_947462945.1 Acetobacteraceae bacterium | reverse complement strand
GGTCTCGATGTCGAGCGGCCGCAGGCTGCGCAGGTTCACCACTTCGGCGCTGATGCCCTGCTCGGCCAGCTTGTCCGCCGCCTGCATCGCCATGCCGACCAGGATGGAAAAGGCGAGGATGGTGACATCCGTGCCCGCGCGCTCGATCTTCGCCTTGCCGATTGGCAGGATGAAATCCTCATCCACCGGGCATTCGAAGCTTTGCCCGTAGAGGATTTCATTCTCCAGGAAAATCACCGGGTTGGGGTCGCGGATGGCGGCGCGCAGCAGGCCCTTGGCATCGGCCGCACTCCAGGGGGCGACCACCTTCAGCCCAGGGCAATGCGCGTACCAGCTGGCATAGCATTGGCTGTGCTGGGCGGCGACGCGGCTGGCCGCGCCATTGGCACCGCGGAACACGATGGGGCAGCCCAGCTGCCCGCCCGACATGTAGAGCGTCTTGGCGGCCGAGTTGATGATCTGGTCAATCGCCTGCATCGAGAAGTTGAAGGTCATGAACTCCACAATGGGCTTCAGGCCGGTGAAAGCCGCACCCACCGCCATGCCGGTGAAGCCATGTTCCGTGATCGGCATGTCCATCACGCGCTTCGGGCCGAACTCGTCCAGCAGGCCCTGGCTGATCTTGTAGGCGCCCTGATACTGGCCGACTTCCTCGCCGATCAGGAAGACATCGGCATCATGCCGCATTTCGGCGGCCATGGCATCGCGCAGGGCCTCACGCACCGTGATGGGTTTGGTAGGGCCCCAATCCTGTTCCGCCACGGCGGCGGCGGCGCTGGCCGGGACGGTTGGGCGCGCCTGAGCGGCGACGGGGGCATGGTCCTCGGCGGCCGGCAAGCGGGCGGGAGCCTCGCGTTGAGGCGCGGCCTTGCCGTCACCGCCATCCAGTTCCGCGATGGGGGCATTCACCGAGACATTTTCCGTGCCCTCAGGCACAAGAATGCGCGTCAGCACGCCCTCATCCACGGCTTCCACTTCCATCGTGGCCTTGTCGGTCTCGATTTCGGCGATCACATCGCCGGCCTTCACCGCATCGCCTTCTTTCTTCAGCCACTTGGCCAGCTTGCCCTCCGTCATGGTGGGGCTCAGCGCCGGCATCAGGATCTCGACGCCCATATCACTTGGTCTCCAGCAGAATGTCGGTCCAGAGTTCGCTCTCCGGCGGTTCGGGCGATGCCTGGGCGAAATCGGCGCTGTCCTGAACGATCACTTTCACCTCGTCATCCAGCTTCTTGAGGTCCGCCTCGGTGAGGCCTTGGCCCAACAGCATGGCGCGCGCCGTCTCCAGGCAGTCATGCTGTTCGCGCATTTTCTGCACTTCTTCCCGGGTGCGATACTTCGCCGGGTCGCTCATCGAGTGGCCGCGATAGCGATAGGTCTTCATTTCCAGCAGATATGGCCCGAGGCCGGCGCGGCAATGCGCCACGGCGCGCTGCGCGGCCTCACTCACGGTGATGACGTTCATGCCGTCCACCTGCTCACCCGGGATCCCCCAGGGGCTGCCATTGCGGGACAAATCGCGGGAGGCGCTGGCGCGGTCCACGCTGGTGCCCATGCCGTATTTGTTGTTCTCGATCACGAAGATGCAGGGCAGCTTGAACAGCGCCGCCAGGTTCAGGCTCTCGAACACCTGGCCCTGGTTGGAAGCCCCCTCGCCGAAATAGGCGACAGCGACATGGTCATTGCCGCGATACATGTTCGCGAAGGCCAGCCCGGCGCCGAGCGAGACCTGCGCGCCCACAATGCCGTGGCCGCCATAAAAGCCCTTCTCGCGGCTGAACATGTGCATGGAGCCGCCCTTGCCATGCGAATAACCGCCGATGCGGCCCGTCAATTCCGCCATCACGCCACGCGCCTCCATGCCGGTGGCCAGCATGTGCCCATGGTCGCGATAGGAGGTGATCACCTGGTCCCCCGGCTTGAGGGCCGCCTGCATGCCCACCACCACGGCCTCCTGGCCGATGTAGAGGTGGCAGAACCCGCCAATCAGCCCCATGCCGTAGAGCTGGCCCGCCTTCTCCTCGAAACGGCGGATCAGCAGCATGTCCCGATAGGCCTGGAGCAGGGCGTCACGCCCCATGCCGGATTGCTCGCCCGCGCTCTTGGCGCGGCGCTTGGCCGGGTTTGCGGTTGTGGCTTTGGCGGCCATGGCTCTCTCCCTGCATGAACTCATGCTGATTACGCTGCCCGCGTCGCTGCCGCAAGCGTGACGGTCGGATCAAAAACCCTTGCTTTGCAACGCAATGTAGGGATTAACCGTATTTCGGTTAACGTTGTGGGCAATGCCGCATTGCAGCAATTGGGCGAAGCCCTTGAAGGATCAGAAAAGCCGCTGCCCCGGCGGGTAGGGGATCACGATTTCATCACGCGTGGTGAGATTCAGCATGGCCCGCGCCCGTTCCTCCAACTGGTCCCGATCCAGCTGGTCACCGCGCATGGCATTGACGCGCCGTTCGGCCGCCTCACGCTGGCCAACGGCGCGGTCACGCTCCACCTTGGCCTGCGCAATCTCCAGGATGCGTTGCTCGCGCGCGATCAGGCCACGATCCCCGTGCGAGGCATGCCAGACGAAGAACGCAGCAATGCTCGCCAGGATGACCGGCGGCGCGAGCAGCTTCAACATGCGGATCAACCACCGCCCGAAATTCATGATACCCCCAGCACGGGTCCCCCGACCCTTATGCCAGACAGAATCACTAACCCCGGCGGCGCGCAAGTCATTTGCGCGCAACCCTTGCCTCATTATTACGAATGCCGATCCATTCGTGAACGAGGCAGGCCAGATATCCGGCCCCGCGGCGCGCACCGACGCTCAGCGCTTCAAGATGGTTCGCCCGGCATAGCGCGCCGCGGGCCCCAAATCCTGCTCAATCCGGATCAGCTGGTTGTATTTGGCCAGCCGGTCGGATCGGCTGAGCGAGCCGGTCTTGATCTGCCCGCAATTGGTCGCCACCGCGAGATCGGCGATGGTGAAATCCTCCGTCTCGCCGGAGCGATGGCTCATCACCGCCGTGTAGCTGGCGCGATGCGCCATCTCGACCGCTTCCAGCGTCTCGGTCAGCGTGCCGATCTGGTTGACCTTGACCAGGATGGAATTGGCCGTGGCGCGCTCAATGCCCAGGCGCAGGCGCTCCGGGTTGGTCACGAAAAGGTCATCGCCCACCAGCTGGACCTTGGCGCCCAGGCGGTCCGTCAGCAGCTTCCAGCCGGCCCAGTCATCCTCGGACATGCCGTCCTCGATGGAGATGATCGGCCACTTGGCGCAGAGGGCCTCCAGATAGCCCACCATGCCATCGGCATCGAGCTTCTTGCCCTCGCCTTCCATGTCATAGACGCCGTCCTTGTAGAATTCGGTCGCGGCGCAATCGAGGGCGAACATCACATCCTCGCCGACACGGTGGCCGGCGGCCTCGCAGGCCTTGGCGATGAAAGCCAGCGCCTCGTCCGCGCTGCCGATATTGGGGGCGAAGCCGCCCTCGTCGCCGACGTTCGTGTTGTGGCCGGCGGCGTGCAGCTGCTTCTTCAGCGCGGCGAAGATCTCGGAGCCCACGCGCACCGCATCCGCGATGCTGCCGGCGGCGACCGGCATGATCATGAATTCCTGAATGTCGATCGGGTTGTCGGCGTGCT
>CANHTE010000324.1 GCA_947462945.1 Acetobacteraceae bacterium | reverse complement strand
TGAGGGCGCCTCCGGCTACTGCCTGGCCAACGGCCTGAACTCGTTCAAGAACGCCGAGGACTACATGCGCTTCAAGCTGCGTTTCGCCGCCAAGGGTAAACCCGCCATCCAACTGGTCATGCCGCCCCCCTGAAGCTCACCGCATCGCCAGCGCTGCCTGAGCCGGCATCAGCCCATGACGTTCAGACCACTGCCATGGCCAGACGAATATCGGCAAAGGGGCGGGCAGGGGGCTGGCCCCTCGATCCCGCCGCCGGTTTCCGAGCCGCCAGTCAGCCCGCCTCGCGCCCGAACAACGTGCGAAACATGATGCGGTAGATATCCACATTATCCATGGTGCCAGCCTGGCTGATCTGCTCGGCATTCAGCCCCACGCCGCGCACCAGGATGCTGCCAGAGACATCGGCCAGCGTGGCCCAGGCGATGGCGAAGGGATGGCGCGCTCCGTTGCGGTCCGGCGCCGAGAGAAAGGCCGTGGTGCCGGTGCCGCTTTGGCCATCCAGCGGCGCGCCGTTGCGGTCCCGCTCGGGCAGGTTCACGCCTTCGCGAATGATGTTCTGCCCGCGGCGCGGGCCGATGACCTGCATGCCGCCCGCGTCGGAATCGCAGGTGGTGAGCATCAGCGTATTCGGGTTGGCAGTGACAAAGCGGCGGAAGACGCCAATCGCCGCATCGGCGCGGATGCCGGCCTCGATGGCGCCGGGCGCGTTATTCACATTGCCGAAGTTATCCGTGCCCTCCTCCTCGGCCACCAACAGGAAGCCATCCGGCGCGCGGGCAAGGATGCGCAGCGCGGCCTCGCTCATCTCGGCGATGCTGGGGGCGGTCGGGACGTAATGGGGCAGATTCTCACGCGCCAGCGTTTCCTCGTTGCGGTCATTGAAGCTGTGGTCATGCGCGAAGATGCCCCACAGCTTCTGGGTGCCTTCCGGCACTGCTGCCAGTTCTTCCTTGGTGAAGACCAATGTGTAGCCCTGGGCGCGCAGCCGCTCGATCAGGTTCACGCCATCCTCGCGCGCGCCTTCGCCGAAGCGGCCCTGGGTGCCGCGCGGCAGATACCAGCGCTCGCCCCCGGCCAGATGCACCTGCACGCCCGATTGCGTCACCAGGTCGGTGATTTCAGCGAGGCTGTTGCGCCGAACGGTGCTGGCGACAAAGGCTGCCGTCCCGGGCTCATAGGCCGCGCCGGAATTGACCAGGCCCACCCATTTGCCACGCGCCAGGGCTTCCTTGGCGATGGAACCCTCAAACCCCGAGAGGCTGCGGATGCGGGCGCTGCCATCCAGGCCGAAGCTGTCCGCCTGGACGCGCACGCCGAAGGCATGGGTGGTGGCCCCACCATGCGAGGTGCCGGTCAGCCCGTCCTTCATATGGCCCAGATAGACGGCGCTGTGGGGCAGGCGGTCCCATTCCGTGCGGCCATCAGGGCCTACGCTGACCATGCGCACCGCCCCCCAGGCTGCCACGCCGAAGCCATCCGGGTGAAAGAAGATCACATTCGCGGGGCGCGGCTGTGCCTGCGCCGGCATGTGCGCGGCCAGGGCCAAGGCGGCAGTGGAGGCGAACAGGCTGCGGCGGTTCATGGCATATCTCCAAGACATCTCGTGTGGAGGTAATGCGCAGGCGTGCGCTTTGCCAGCGACAGCCAAGTTAAACCTGACGCGCTGCACCCAGCAGGATCACACCCGTTCCGGCCAGGCAAAGTGCCACGCCGGCAAGATCCCAGGCCGAGGGCCGAACCCCTTCCGCCAGCATCATCCAGGCCAGTGAGGCCGCGACATAAACCCCGCCATAGGCGGCAAAGGCACGCCCCGCCGCATCGGCCGGCGTCAGCGTCAGCAGCCAGGCGAAGGCTGCCAGCGCCAACCCACCCGGAAGAAGCCAGATCGGCGAGGCGCCCTGGCGGAGCACCGCCCAGGCGGCAAAGCAGCCGGCGATTTCCGCCAGCGCCGCCAGAGGAAAAACCAGCGCCGCCGTCAGAGGCTGGCAAGCGCGTCGCAAACCCGCGCCACGGCCTCATCGCTCAGTTCGGGATACATCGGCAGGCTGAACACCTCATGCGCGGTCCGTGCCGTCTCCGCGCAATTGGCGGGGCCGAGCGCCACGCGGCCCTGATAGGCGGGCTGGGTGTGCACCGGCATGGGGTAATGAATGCCTGTGCCGATGCCATGGGCCTTGAGCGACATCATCCACTCATCGCGCCGCGCATGGCGCAACACATACAGGTGGAACACATGATGCGCGCCCGGCCGCCGCACTGGCGGCGTCAGCAGGCGTGAACCGCCAAGCGCCTGGTCATAGGCCGCGGCGATCTGCCGCCGCCGATCATTCTGCCGGTCGAGATGCTGAAGTTTCACCCGCAGGATGGCGGCCTGCACTTCATCCAGCCGCGAGTTCACGCCCGGCATATCGCTGATATAGCGGCGCTTCCAGCCATATTGGCGGATGGCCGCGATGCGCGCCGCCAATTCTGGGTCGGGCGTCGCGAGGATGCCGCCATCGCCCAGCGCGCCGAGATTCTTCGTGGGATAGAGGCTGAAGGCGGCAGCATGGCCGATGGTGCCGAGCTTCACCCCATCCAGCGCCGCGCCATGGCATTGCGCGCAATCCTCGATGAGGAACACGCCTGCCTCGTCACAGGCCCGCTTGATCGGGCCGAGGTCCACCGCCTGGCCGTAGATATGAACCGGGATGACAGCGCGGATGGGCGGCAGCCCGGGCGGCGGGTCCGCGAGGACCGAGGCCAGTTCGTCGGGGTCCATGGTGTAGGTGTCGTGGTCAATATCGAGCAGCAGGGGCGTGGCGCCCACCATTTCGATGGCGGCGACCGTGGCCACCGCCGTATGGCTGACGGTGACGACGGTGCTGCCCTCACCAATGCCCATTCCGCGCAGGATGAGCATGATGGCATCCGTGCCATTGGCGCAGCCCACCGCATGCATCGCCGGCGCGCCGGGCTGGTTGCCGAGCCAGGCGGCGAACTCTGCCTCAAAGGCCTCGCCCTCGCGGCCCAGGATGTACCAGCCGGAAGCCAGCGCGCGGGCCACGGCGGCATCAATCTCGGGCTGAAGGGCGCGATAGCCGGCGCCGGGGTCGGCGAAGGGCAGGATGGTCTGGGCGATGTTCATCTCAGGGCTCTTTGTGTCTTGCCGATTCAGACCTGCGGGCCAAGCGGCCCTGCGGTCATCGGCGGCGGAATATTGTCTTGCCGGTTCGGAGTTCGGCGGCGGTCACGCGGGTGCATCAAGAAGAATGTAGTCGCTCATCCGCTCGCGATACCAGTCGAGCGTGCGGCGCAGCCCTTGTTCCAGCGTGGTCTGGGGCGCCCAGCCTGTGGCATGTCGGAAGGCGCCATCATCGGCATGGTAACTGCCGATATCAATGGGCGCGCGGTCGGCCGGGAATTCGCGGGTGGTGAAGCTGCCCTGGCCGGCATTGGCTGCAATCACGAGCCCCGCCAGTTCCAGCAGGGACACGGGCGGTGCGCCGCCCAGGTTGAAGACATGCCCCGAGACATCGGGGTTGCCCGCCTGCTCGGCCGCCATCAGGAAGGCGCGCGTCACGTCATCCACGAAGGCCAGGTCACGCAGCTGGTCGCCGCCCCACACTTCAAAGGGTTCGTTTTCCAGCAGGCGGCG
>CANHTE010000323.1 GCA_947462945.1 Acetobacteraceae bacterium | reverse complement strand
GGCCCCAAGGACGATGCGTTGCAATGAACGGGTCAATGCCGTGAGGCTTCGCCAGGCAGGCGCGAACAGAGCCCACCGAAACCCTGCGGTTGCGGTCGTGATGGGGGATCATCGCGTCCTGGCCGCATGGCTGTCGGGAGTTCGGGCCGCAAAATCATTCCTGAGAATGCTTAAACCATTGATGGCGCTACGTTATATCTGCAGATGTGATTCGCAAATCAAAACTGCCGCCGCGTGTTGAGTCAGGGAGCCCTACAGCCCTTCGCGGGCCAAGGCGTCCAGTGCGGCGCCAAGGCCGCGGGTCGAGAAGGGCAGCGCCACCTCGGCGTTCAGCGCATCCCGATATTCCAGCCGGCCCTGCGCCTCCCGCGCGCGCAGCCGCGTCAGCATGGCGGGGCTGACATCCGCTTCGGCCACGCAGCCGCGCGGGCCGCAGGCGCGCAGGCTGACGGGAAATGGCGCCCCGCGATCCGGCAGCTGGATCAACATGGGCGCGGCCACGGTGATATTGGCCGGAATCAGAACGAGCAGGCGCATGGGCTGCCCCCGCTGGGCGCGGCCCAGGGCGAATTGCGCCACGGGTTGGCGCCGTTGGTCCTGGAGTGACTGCAGGATTTCACAGGCACGCGGTGCTTCAGCCCGGGATTCGCAACGCAGCACCCAATCACCGAAATTCGCCGAGGTGACGCTGGGCGGCGTCTGCGCCAAGGCGCTGCCCGTGCAGAGCAGCCCTGCGGCCAGCCACCTACTCCATCCGCGCATGCCGCACCCCGCCCGATTCTCCGCCCCTCCTATAGGGAAGGCGGCCCCGAGGTGCGAGCGGCGTAAGCGTGACGAAGGGTGAACTGCGCCCCGCCCCCTTTGACAAGCGCGCTCCCGGTGGTAAGGCCTTGCTCGCCGGAGCGTAGCGCAGTCTGGTAGCGCACCAGTCTGGGGGACTGGGGGTCGTGGGTTCGAATCCCGCCGCTCCGACCAAACCGCCCCGCACCCATCTGACATGAAGCTGCGGCGGTGCGTGGACCACGGCCACGACAAGGATTCCTGGCCCGCCATCCTGGGGCCAAACCATCATTCTCAACACGCCCGTGCCGCCGCCAAATCTGGCGACGGCAAGGGCAGCGCGCCTCAGGCCGCCTTGGCCATCCGGCGATACTGCGTCAGCAGGAATTCCGTATATCCATTGGCCTGGGCCGCGCCTTCCAGCACCAGCGCGCAGGCCGCCTTGAAGGCCACGCCGTCAAAGCCCGGCGCCATCGGCACATAGGCCGCATCGCCCGCATTCTGCTTGTCCACGATGGCAGCCATGCGGCGCATGGTTTCCACCACCTGCGCCTCGGTCACGATGCCGTGGCGCAGCCAATTCGCGATGTGCTGGGCGGAAATCCGCAGGGTCGCGCGGTCTTCCATCAGGCCCACATCATGGATGTCCGGCACCTTGGAGCAGCCAACCCCCTGGTCAATCCAGCGCACCACATAGCCCAGAATGCCCTGCGCATTATTGTCCAGCTCGGCCTGAAGGTCGGTGGCCGGCCAATTGGTGTGGGTGGCGACGGGGATGCTCAGCAGGTCGCTCAACTGGCCGCGGCGGCCACCGGAGGCGATCTCGGCCTGGCGCGCGGCCACATCCACCTGGTGGTAATGCAGCGCATGCAGCGTGGCGGCGGTGGGTGAGGGGACCCAGGCCGTATTGGCGCCCGCCTTGGGGTGGCCGACCTTCTGCTCCAGCATCGCGGCCATCGCATCCGGCATGGCCCACATGCCCTTGCCGATCTGCGCGCGGCCACGCAGCCCACAGAGCAGGCCGATATCCACGTTCCACTCCTCATAGGCCTTGATCCAGGCGGTGCCGCGCATGTCGTTCTTGCGGATCATCGCACCCGCTTCCATCGAGGTGTGGATCTCATCCCCGGTGCGGTCCAGGAAGCCCGTATTGATGAAGGCCACGCGCTCGGCCGCTGCCTGGATGCAGGCCTTGAGGTTCACCGTGGTGCGGCGCTCCTCATCCATGATGCCCATCTTCAGCGTGGCATGCGGCAGCCCCAGGATTTGCTCGACGCGGCCGAACAGCTCCACGGCCCAGGCCACTTCCTCGGGGCCATGCATCTTCGGCTTCACGATATAGACGCTCCCGGTCCGGCTGTTCAGCCGCGCCCCGCGCAGGTCATGCAGCGCGATGGCCGAGGTGATCAGCGCGTCCAGGATGGTCTCCGGCACTTCGGCGCCGTTCCAGGTGACGGCATCCGTCATCATGTGGTGGCCCACATTGCGCACCAGCATGACCGAGCGCCCGGCCAGCGTCAGCGTGCCGCCGGCGGCGGCGATGTAGCTGCGGTCCTCGTTCAGGCGGCGGGTGATGGTCCGCCCGCCCTTGTCCAGATCGGCCGAGAGGCTGCCATTCATCAGGCCCAGCCAGTTGCGATAGACATCCACCTTATCCGCCGCATCCACGGCAGCGACGCTATCCTCGCAATCCTGGATGGTGGTCAGCGCCGCTTCCAGCACGAGATCGGCAACCCCCGCCGCATCGTCGCGGCCGATGGGATGCGTGCGGTCAATCCGCAATTCCAGATGCAGGCCGTGATGCACGAACAGCAGCGTCGCCGGTGCGCTGGCCTCGCCCGTATAGCCCAGGAATTGCGCCGGGTCGCGCAAGGGCACGGCGCCGCCGCCCTGCAGGGCCACGGCAAGCGCGCCGTCCTTCACCTGATACTTCAGCGCCTCGGCATGGCCGGCGCCCATCAGCGGCACGGCCTGGTCCAGCACCTGGCGCGCGAAGGCCACCACCTTGGCCCCGCGCGCCGGGTTGTAGGTGGCGCCACGCTCAGCGCCATCGGCCTCGGCAATGGCGTCGGTGCCGTAGAGCGCGTCATACAGGCTGCCCCAGCGGGCATTGGCGGCGTTCAGCGCGTAGCGCGCATTATTGACCGGAACCACCAGCTGCGGCCCAGCGACCGCGCCCAATTCGCGGTCCACATTCGCGGTGGTCACGGCGAAATCCGCCGGTTCCGGCAGCAGATAGCCGATCTCGCGCAGGAAGGCCTCGTAAGCGGCGGTGTTGATGGGCTTTTCGGCATGGGTGCGGTGCCAGGCGTCAATCTGCGCCTGCAAGCTGTCACGCTTGGCCAGCAGGGCCGCGTTGCGGGGGGCCAGATCAGCCAGCAGCCCGGCCAGCCCGGCCCAGAAGGCCTCGGGCGCCACGCCGGTGCCGGGAAGCGCCTCGGCCTCGATGAAGGACTTCAGAACGGGCGCGACATCGAGGCTCATGAGCTTAACTCCGGTAAGAAACAGCTCTGCCGTTTACGCCGGATATGGTGCAGTGCGAAAGAGGGCCGCCGTCATCCAGAAGGGCGGCCCCCGGGGGCTTCAGCGGTCCAGCACGGCGCGGTCATTCTTGGCGACCAGGCTGCGGAAATAGGGCTCAAGCTCCGCTTCGCTCAGGCCGAAAGCCTGGGCATATTGCGTCACCAGCGCCTGTTCACCGGCCTCGGCCTCGCCATCGGACATGGCGCTGTCGATCATGTTGAGCAGAATGCAGAGCTTCTGCGCGTGGTTCAGCTTCGGCGCCACTTCGGCCAGGAACTCGGCCGGGGACTTGGCGCGCGCGTATTTCACGCAGGCGTCGAGGTTGGCGCGGGTGGC
>CANHTE010000322.1 GCA_947462945.1 Acetobacteraceae bacterium | reverse complement strand
GGCGGCGGCGGCGGCGGCGGGGCCGGGGATGGTGTCGCTCGCCATCACCAGGCGGCGGGCCTCGGGGAAGAGCTCGGCCACCTCCTCCTGGATGCGCTCCACCCCGGGGCCGATGGGCACCAGGGAATGCTCCGCGCCGCATTCCGGGCAGGCCGGGGGCGTGGGCGCCGTGTGGCCGCAATGATGGCAAAGCAGGCGGCGCTGCGCGCGGTGCTCCACCAGCCAGGCCGTGCAATTCGGGCATTGCATCCGGTGCCCGCAGGCGCGGCACAGCGTCAATGGCGCATAGCCCCGGCGGTTCAGGAACAGCATGGCCTGCTCGCCCCGGGCCAGGGTTTCCGTCACGGCGGCGATCAGGGGTGGCGCCAGGAAGCGGCCGCGCTCGGGCGGGTGCTGGCGCAGATCAATCGCGCTGACCTCGGCCATGGCGGCGCCGCCGTGCCGCACCGGCAGGCCCAGCCGCTTGTAGCGCCCGGCCCCGGCATTGGTGACGCTCTCCAGGCTGGGGGTGGCACTGACCAGAACGCAGGTGGCGGCTTCCAGCCGGGCGCGGACCACCGCCATGTCCCGCGCATGGTAGATCACGCCTTCCTCCTGCTTGAAGGCGGTCTCGTGCTCCTCATCCACCACGATCAGGCCGAGGTCCGGAAAGGGCAGGAACAGGGCCGAGCGCGCGCCGACCAGCACGGGGGCATCGCCCTCAGCCACGGCGCGCCAGGTGACGCGGCGGGTGCGCGGCGAAAGCTCCGAGTGCCAAAGCGCGGGCGGGGCCCCGAAGCGCCGCTCGAACCGCGCCAGCCATTGGGTGGAGAGAGCAATCTCCGGCAGCAGCACCAGCGCCTGCCGCCCCCGGCGCAGCGTTTCCGCCACGGCGTCCAGATAGACCTCCGTCTTGCCGGAACCGGTCACGCCCTCCAGCAGCGTCACCTCGAAACGCCGCGCGCCCACCGATTCGCGCAGCGCCGCCGCCGCAAAGGCTTGCTCGGGGCGCAGGGCAGGGGGTGCGAAATCGGGCAAGGGGCGAGGAAAAGCGGCGGCGCGCGGCATCAAGGCAGGTTCGATCAGCCCGACCGACGCCAGGCCCCGCACAACCCCCATGGAAATCCCCGCCAGCCGCGCGATTTCCGTGCCCGGAAGCGTGCCGTGCCCCAGGGCGTCCAGCGCTTTCTGGCGGTCCGGCGTGAGCCGGGCTTGCGCCCCCGTCACACGGCGCCAGCCCGAAGCCGCGGCCGGGGCTTCCAGGGCGGCAGGGGCACTCATCGCCATGCGCAACACGGCGCCGGGGGGGGAGAGCGTATAGGCGGCAACCCAATCCACCAGCCGGCGCAAAGGCTCGGGCATGGGCGGCGCGGGCTTCACCGCGATCACCGCGCGAAGGCGGCTTTCGGCGACCTGCTCCTGCCCGGGCGCGTCATCCCAGATGACGCCGAGCGAGACCCGCCCCCCCAGGGGCACTTCGACGAAGCTGCCCGGACCCGCCACCAATTCGGGCGGCAGCCGGTAATCATAGGCCCCCTCCAGAGGCAGCGGCAGCAGGACACGGACGCGCGGCCCAGGGCCGGCCTTTCGGGATGGTGTCGCCATGGGCTATTCCCCTCCCCAACAGGGCGTCCCAGGCCCAACTCCCCGGCACCCGATTCGCCGGCCAGCAGGATACACTGTCATGAAATTCTTTGTGGATACCGCCGATGTCGCCGAGATCCGGTCCCTGGTGGGCACGGGCTTCATGGATGGCGTCACCACCAACCCAAGCCTGATCGCCAAATCCGGCCGCAAGATGAGCGAGGTCATCGCCGAGATTTGCGCGCTGACCGATGGCCCCGTCTCGGCCGAGGTGACCGCGACGGATCATGAGACGATGCTGAAGGAAGGCCGCTATTTGCGTGCCATCGCGGCCAATGTCTGCGTGAAGGTGCCGCTGACCGAGGCCGGCTTGCGCACCTGCAAGGTGCTCTCCGATGAGGGCACGCCGGTGAATGTCACGCTCTGCTTCTCGGCCAACCAGGCCCTGCTGGCGGCCAAGGCGGGGGCCAGCTTCATCTCGCCCTTCGTCGGCCGGCTGGATGATATCGGCCAGGACGGCATGGGGCTGATCGCCGATGTTGTGCAGATTTACAAGAACTACGCCTTTCGCACGGAGGTCCTGGTCGCCTCGATCCGCCATCCCATCCATGTGCTGCAATCCGCCAAGCTGGGCGCGCATGTCGGCACCATGCCGCCGGCGGTGATCCGCGGACTGCTCAAGCACCCGCTGACCGATCGGGGGCTGGAGGCCTTCCTGGCGGATTGGGCGAAGACCGGGCAGAGCATTCTTTGATCGTTTCAAGCGCCCTCAAACGCGCCTGTCCGGCGTGGATGTGCGCGGGATGCGCTGGCCCCGACGGAGAACTGGGCCGGCCCGCATGAGTGCCGCCCCGCCCGAACCGGCGGCGGTGGAGGCGTTTCTCCAGGCCAATCCCGATTTCCTGGCAGCAAGGCCGCAGCTCTATGCCATCCTCACGCCCCCTCGCCGCGTGCATGGCGAGGTTGTGGCGGATCATATGGCGGCGATGATCCAGGCCGGGCGTCAGGAATGGCGGGGCCTGCTTGATGCCGGACGCACACGCGGCGCCTTCGCGGCCAAGGTGGCCGAGGCGGTGCTGGCGCTGATTGCCAGCAATGACGCGCTGGATTGCCTGCGCCATGAATGGCCCGCCCGGCTCGGCCTCGAATCCTGCCGGCTGGTGCCGCTGGTGGCCGGCCCCGCATTGATTCTGCGCGACGTGACCGTGGCCAGCGCCGCCTCGCATGGCGAGGCCGCACCCCTGATCCAACGCGAGGCCCTGCTGCGCCTGGGCGAACAGACCCTGGCGCTCGGCGCGCGGGACCCGGCTGACCTGCCGCATGAGCCGGAATCCCTGGCCTTCCTCGGCCGCGCCCTGGCCGCGGCCCTGGCCCGATGACCGAAGAACCCGCCAGCCCCATATCCAGCGCCCGCGCCGGCGCTTTATCGGGTGACGCGGCCCGTCGCGAATTCCTCACCTGGCTCGCGCGAGAGCGCCGCGCCAGCCCGCATACGCTGGACGCCTATGGGCGTGACATTGCCGATTTGCTGGGCTTCCTCACTCAGCATCTGGGGGCAGAGCCCGATCTCGCTGCCCTTGGCGCCATGCGCCCGGCCGATCTGCGCGGCTTCCTGGCGGCCCGCGCCAAGGACGGCGCCGGCAACGCCACCCGGGCCCGGCAATTGGCCGCGATTCGCAGCTTTTTGCGCTTCATCGCCCGCCGCCATGGCATTCCGCCGCTGGCCATCGCCGCCATGCGCGGCCCCAAGCGCGTGCAGCCCGTCCCCCGCGCGCTGAGCCGGGCCGATGCCCGTGCCACCGGCGTCGAAATCGGCGATGTTCATCACCCTGAGCGCCCGGAATTCCAGGCCGCGCGCGATGTGGCGCTGTTCACCCTGCTTTATGGATGCGGCCTGCGCATCAGTGAGGCCCTGGGCCTGAACATGGCCGACGCCCCCCTGCCGGGCAACGATGCCGCGCTGCGCATCCTGGGCAAGGGCGGCAAGACGCGCCTGGTGCCCGTGCTGCCCGTGGTGCGCCAGGCCATGGCCGCCTGGGTCGCGCATCGCGGCGGAGCCGCGTTGACGGAAGATCGCGGC
>CANHTE010000321.1 GCA_947462945.1 Acetobacteraceae bacterium | reverse complement strand
GCTTCGTGGACCGGCTGCGCGGCCTTTCCACGCTGGTGCAGTTCAACCGCGCCCAGGATGAGGCCCGCGCCCTGGGCCAGGCGGCCGACGAGTTCCGGCTGCGCACCCTGCGGGTGCTGCGTGTGGCCTTCCTCTCCAGCGCTTCGCTCGAATTGCTGGCGGGCTTCGCGCTGGGCTACCTCGCCTGGCGGCATGGCATGCTTTTGGCGCCCAGCCAGACGGACCCGACGGTCGCGCTGTTCTGCATCCTGATGGTGCCGGTGTTCTTCGTGCCGTTGCGCCAGTTTTCGCAGGCTTATCATGAGGCGATGTCCGCGCGCGGGGCGGCCGCGGAACTCGCCCCCCTGCTGGAAGCGCCCCCCGCCGAGGGGCTGCTGCTGGAGGAAATCCCACCCCGCGTGGCGCTCGTGTTCAACGAGGTGGAGCTGCGTTACCCGGGCGCGACACAGCCCGCGCTGCATCGCCTGACCTTCGCCCTGGCACCGGGTGAGACGCTGATGCTGGTCGGCCCCTCGGGCGCGGGCAAATCCTCGGTTTTGAAACTGTTGATGGGGTTTGCGCGGCCCAGCGGCGGGCGCATCGCCATCAATGGCCAGGATGTGACGCGCCTCAAGCCGGCCGAATTGCGCCGCCTGGTGGCTTATGTCGGGCAGCGGGCGCATTTGTTCGGCGGCACGCTGCGGGAAAACATCCGCCTCGCGCGCCCCGAAGCGAGCGATGCGGAGGTGCAGCGCGCCGCCGAAGCCGCCCGCGTCATGGCCTTCGCGGAGCATCTGCCGCTCGGCCTGGAAACCCGGCTTGGCGAGGGGGGCTTTGGCCTGTCCGGCGGCCAGGCGCAGCGCGTGGCCCTCGCCCGCGCCTTTTTGCGCGATTCGCCGCTGCTGCTGCTGGATGAACCCACCGCCTCGCTCGATCCCGGCACGGAGGCCGAGGTGATGGAGGCCATTGCCAGGCTGTGCACGGGCCGGACGGCCATCATTGCCACCCATTCGGCGCAGCTCATGGGGCTCTCGGGCCGCGTGCTGGAACTTGGGGCGGGCGAGAGGGTGGATCAGCATGTGGGCTGATCTCAGGCGCGTCCTGCAACTTTGGGCGCCACGTCGAAATGCGTTGCTGCTGGGCTTGCTGGTGGCAATGGCCTCGGCGCTCGGTGGCGTGGCGCTGCTGGCGCTCGCAGGCAAGGGGGTTGCCGCCGGGGCGGGCGGCGTGGGGCTGGTGGGGGTGGTGGCGCTCATCTGGCTGCGCCCCCTGGTCATTTTGCGGCCATTGCTTCGCTGGTGGGAGCGGATGAGCACCCATGCCGCCGCCTTCCGTGCACTGGCCGATACGCGCGTCTGGTTCTTCGGCCGCCTGGCCGAGCGCATGCCGGCGGGCATCGGCCTGCGTGGCTCCGGCGATTTGCTGGGGCGCGTCATCACCGATGTGGAAGCGCTGGACCGGCTGTATCTCGGCGGCATTGTCCCGGCTGCGGCGGCCTTGGCCGTGGTGCTGGCCATCGCCGCCCTGCTGGGGGCCGAGCCGCTGCTGATGGCCCTGGTGGCGCTGCCCCTGACGCTGGCCCTGGTGCTGCCCTTGCTGCTGGCCCCCGCCGCCGCCCGCGCCGCCGCCCGCGCGGCCGAGGAGCGCGGCGCGCTGCGGGCCGCAGCCGTGGACCCCCTGGCCGGGCTGGAGGATACGCTGGCCGCCAATGCAGAAGGCCGCGCTTTGGCCCGGCTTCAGGCCGCCGATGCCAGGCTGATGACCGCCCAGCGTGACCTTTCACGCCAATCGGCCACGGCGGGCACGCTTGGCAGCTTTCTCACGCAGATTGCGGTGCTGGCGGCGCTGGGCTGGGGGCTTTTCATGGGTTCGGCCGGGGCTGGCATGGCGGTGCTGGCGCTGTTCCTGGCCATCGCGGCGGCGGAAGCGCTGGGGCTGATGCCACGCGCCGGCGCCATGCTGGCGGCAGCCGCGGCCAGCGCCCAGCGGCTTTTCGAGGCAGCCGATACGCCCCCACCCGTCGCCGAACCGGCAAAACCCACCCCCCTGCCGCTGGGCAATGACCTGGTGCTGAGCGGCGTGACCTTCGGCTGGCGGCCCGATGCGCCACCGGTGCTGGAAAACTTGGACTTCACCCTGCATGCGGGTGAGCGCGTGGCAATCCTCGGCCCCTCTGGCGCGGGCAAATCCAGCCTGGCGGCCCTGCTGCTGAAACTCGCCGCGCCGCAAGCGGGGGTGATCCGGCTGGGCGGCACGGATATCGGCCAGATGGCCAGTGCGGATTTGCGGCAGCGCATCATCTGCCTCTCGCAGCAGGCCCGCTTGTTTGACGTCAGCATCGCCGAGAACCTGCGCCTCGCCGCCCCTGAAGCGCCGGAAGCCGCGTTGTGGCGGGCCCTGGCCAAGGCCGGCGTGGCCGAATTCGTGCGCGGCCTGCCCGAGGGGCTGGAGACGCGCGCGGGAGAGGGCGGCGCCCGATTCAGCGGCGGTGAGGCGCGGCGCATCGCACTCGCGCGCGCCTTGTTGCCGCCCGCCGCCATCCTGATCCTGGACGAACCCACCACCGGCCTGGACGAAGCGGCGGAACGCGCCTTCCTCGCTACACTGGCCACAGCCTGCGAGGGGCGCAGCCTGCTGCTGATCACCCATGCGCTGACGGGGGTTGAGCCGCTGGACCGCGTGCTGCGCCTCGCTGGCGGGCGCCTGCTGCCGGCGGCGGGGTGAGCCGCGCGCGCTTGACCGCACGCCTGGCATCCGCGACCACATGGCCTCACGGAGAATCGCCATGAATCGCCGGAACCTTCTGCCCCTCGCTTTGCTCGTACCGCTCGACGCACCCGCCCGTGCCGTGGTGACCCAGGCGGCCCAAGCGGCGCGCGGCTTCGGCACGGCGCGCATTACCATCCAGGGCTATGGCGGCCCTGTGGGGGGTGCGGGCTTCAACCGCGCCCTGGCCGATGCCCGCAGCCGGCATGTGGCGGAATTGCTCCACGAAGCCGGCGTGCCGGCCGAGATGGCGCCCATCGAGGCCCGCCGGGTGGACCTCCGGATCGCTGCGCCCTGATGCGTGATCCGGGACATATCCTGCGCGAAGTCTTTGGCCATCCCGGCTTTCGTGGCCGCCAGGCGGAGATCGTGGAGCATGTGATGAGCGGGGGCTCGGGCCTCGTCCTCATGCCCACGGGTGGCGGCAAGTCGCTGTGTTTCCAGGTGCCCGCCTTGTGCCGGGACGGGCTGGCCATTGTCGTCTCGCCCCTCATTGCCTTGATGGAGGATCAGGTCGCGGCCTTGCGGCAGCAGGGCGTGGCGGCCGCGGCGCTGCACTCTGAACTGGATGAGATTGACCGGCGTGAGGTCTGGCGCGGGATCAATGAGGGCACGCTCAAGCTGCTCTATATCAGCCCCGAACGGCTTGGCATGGATGGCATGCTGGAGCGCCTCTCCCAGCAGCGGATCGCGCTGTTCGCGGTGGATGAGGCGCATTGCATCAGCCAATGGGGCCATCATTTCCGCCCCGAATACCGGGCGCTGAGCTTCCTGCGCTCGGGCTTCCCCGAAGTGCCCCGCTTGGCCCTGACGGCCACGGCCGATGCGCGCACGGTGGATGATATCCGCGCGCAATTGGGGCTGGAGGATGCGCCGGTGTTCCGCGCCTCCTTCGACCGCGCGAATATCCATATG
>CANHTE010000320.1 GCA_947462945.1 Acetobacteraceae bacterium | reverse complement strand
CCTTGCCTGGTGTCGCAGGCGGACAAGACAAGGGCGGCAAGCCCCAAGGCAAGGCTGATCGCGCCTGACCGCGCCACGCGTCTATTGCCCGGGCGCATGCGGCAGGCCGGCGCGGGCAAGGGCGTCCGCGATCATGGCATAGGGGATGCGGAAATCGAGCGAGCGATGAGTCGCGCCGAACCACATGGGGCCGCCAAAGAAGTGGAAGCAGGTCTCATCGGCGTCCACGCGGAAGTCATGCAGCACAATGCTTTCATGGGGGCGCATGGCCGTTCGATTCTCCACGTCCATATTGAAGAGGTAGGGAAAGCGGCCGTCGCTGCGCGGCGGATGCACATCGTTGGAGTATCCGAGACGCTCTTGGTCGGGGAGTGTGACGATGCCGCTGGCAAAAAGCCGCCGCGATGGGTCGAGAGCGCCATCGCGGCAGCGCCCTATCTGCAAGTTAATCGAGGAGGAGTAATCTCTGCCATAGGCGGTGAGATCACGCTCCGCGCTGAAGGTGATCCAGATGACGCGCCTGCGCGGTGAATCTTGGAAAAAGCTTGTTGCTGGAACGTCAGTGTTCCAACCCAATTCCACACGCTCGATCCGTACGTCCCGGGTGGGCGGTGCGCCGAACATGAGGGAGGGCAGGCTGCAGGCCGAGAGCCCGAGCGCGGCAAGAGGCAAAAGCCGGCCGATAAAGTGCCTCACCGGGTGCATCATTGTTCCAAAGCTTTCACGACATCTCACGGCGCCCGCGCCACGTCCAGGATGCTGCGCCCCGATGTCGTGGGGCTCGCGACCATCGCACCGAAGGCTGCGTGGGGAACCGGAGCATTGATGAACTCATCGGCTCGACCCGCCGGGCCATAGCTCCAGGCGCCGCCCAGCCCTGCGATGATATTTGAGTGCTCCAGTCTGCCGCCACCCGTGACGGTCCCGCCCTCGCCAGGGCTGGCCGCCTGGAGCGCCTGGAATCCTTCGGTCACCCAGGCGCGATAGGCCCCGTGCTCGCGGTCACCGATCTTGGAATAGCGCGGGTCCCGCATGGCGCGGCGGAGTTCCCGTTGGTTCACTCCAAGCCCGGGCATGGCGGCATCCTTTCAGCCGCATATTCATGCCTCAGACTAAGAAAAAAGTCAAGAACAAATCAGAAACATCACGCGCGCCGCTTCTCTTCGATCACGTCCCAGATCGCCCGCTCCAGATGCACGCCGTCAAACCGCGCCAATTCCTGCAATCCGGTGGGGGAGGTCACGTTGATCTCGGTCAGATACCCGCCGATCACGTCAATGCCGACGAAGATCAGCCCGCGCTTCTTCAACTCGGGCCCGATCACGGCGCAGATTTCCATCTCGCGGTCGGTCAGCTTCGTGGGTTCCGGGCGGCCGCCCACATGCATGTTGCTGCGCGCCTCCCCCGCCGCCGGCACGCGGTTGATGCCGCCCATCGCAACCCCATCCACCAGGATGATGCGCTTATCCCCTTGGCGCACCGCCGGCAGGTATTGCTGCACCATCAAGGGCTCGCGCGAGCGTTCGGTGAACATCTCGATCAGCGAGTTCAAATTGGGATCATTCGGTTGCAGGTGGAACACGCCGGCGCCGCCATTGCCGAAGAGCGGCTTCACGATGATGTCGCCATGCTTCTGCCGGAACTTGTTGATCTCCCGCGTGTCGGCGCTGACCAGCGTATCGGGCATCAATTCCGGGAATTGCAGAACAAACAGCTTTTCCGGCGCGTTGCGCACGCTGGCCGGGTCATTCACCACCAATGTCTTGGGGTGGATATGCTCCAGCAGATGCGTCGCGGTGATATAGGCCATGTCGAAGGGCGGGTCCTGGCGCATCAGCACCACATCCACATCCTTCGCCAGGTCCAGCTCGACCGGCGCGCCGAAGGTGAAGTGGTTGCCGCGCTCGCGCCGCACCTCCACCGGATGCCCATGGGCCACCACGCGCCCGGCCTGCATCGAGAGGTGCTTCACGTGGTAATGCCACAGCGCATGGCCGCGCGCCTGGGCTTCCAGCATCAGCGCGAAGCTGCTGTCGCCGTCAATGCCGATGCTCTCCATGGGGTCCATCTGGACCGCGACGCGCAATGCCATGTTCAGGCTCCTTGAATGAGGTTTTGACCGGTCATCGCGGCGGGTTGCGGCAGGCCCATCAACGCCAGAAGGGTGGGGGCGAGGTCCGCCAGGCGGCCATCGCGCATTCGCGCACCGGCCGGCCCACCCATGAGAAACACAGGAACCGGGTTGGTGGTATGCGCGGTGTGCGGCTCGCCCGTATTCGGGTCTCGCATCAATTCCGCATTGCCGTGATCGGCCGTGACCAGCAGCGCGCCGCCCGCCATGCGCACCGCCTCGGCAATGGCGCCCAGCCCGGCATCCACCGCCTCAACCGCCTGGATGGCGGCGTCCAGGCTGCCGGTGTGGCCCACCATATCGGCATTGGCGAAGTTCAGGATGACCAAATCCTGCGTGCCGGATTGGATGGCCTCCAGCGCCTTGGCCGTCAGTTCAGGCGCGCTCATCTCCGGCTGCAAATCATAGGTGGCCACCTTGGGCGAGGGGACCATGATGCGGCTTTCGCCAGGATAGGCGCGCTCCTCGCCGCCATTCAGGAAATAGGTGACGTGCGGGTATTTTTCCGTCTCGGCCATGTGCAGCTGCGTGCGCCCGGCCGCACTCACCACCTCGGCCAGGATGTCGGACATGGATTGCGGCGCAAACAGCGTGGCGATGTGGGGGTTCAGCTCCTGCGCATATTCCACCATGCCGAGTGCGGCGGCAAAGCGCGGGCTGCGTTCCCGCGCAAAGCCACTGAAATCAGGGTCGAGCAGCGCCGTCAGGATTTCCCGCGCGCGATCCGAACGGAAATTGAAGCTGAGCAGCCCATCGCCATCGCGCATCCCGGCATGGCCGGGCAGGGTCGTGGCGGGGATGAACTCATCCGTCACATCCTGGGCATGGGCCTGTTCCACGGCGGTCTGCGCATCGGGCGCCGTCGCCTCGCCTTTGCCCAGCACCATGGCGGCCCAGGCCTTGCGAACACGCTCCCACCGATGGTCCCGATCCATCGCCCAATAGCGGCCGATCACGGTGCCGATGGGCGCCTCGGCCGGCAGCGAGGCCAGGGCCGGCCCGGCCGAGCGGGGCGGCGTGTCCCGCCCATCGGTCAGGGCGTGAATCACCACGGGAATGCCCTCCGCCACCAGGATTTTCGCGAGCGCCGCCGCGTGGCGCTGATGGCTGTGCACCCCCCCGGGCGAGACCAGCCCCAGCA
This sequence comes from Acetobacteraceae bacterium, assembly GCA_947462945.1. GTDB lineage: Bacteria > Pseudomonadota > Alphaproteobacteria > Acetobacterales > Acetobacteraceae > Roseococcus. The sequence goes on along the minus strand of CANHTE010000320.1, from coordinate 393 downwards.
GATGCGCCGTCCCGCCGCTGGCCTTCAGCCCGGCGATGAAGTCCCGCAGCGGCGGCATGGCGGCCAGGCTGCCATCCGCGATGGCCGCATCAATCCGCGGCAAATCCTGCATCACCACGCGCCCGGCGCCGATATTCAGGTGCCCCACCTCACTATTGCCCATCTGCCCGTCCGGCAGCCCGACATCCAGGCCGGAGGTGCGCAGGAAGCCATGCGGGCAGGCGGCCCAAAGCCTGTCAAAACTTGGCGTGCGGGCCAGGGTCACGGCATTGTCGGCGCTTTCCGCCCGATGGCCCCAGCCATCGAGGATCACCAGCATCACGGGGCGGGGAGGGGTGTTCATGCGGGCGGTTTACCGCGCTGGCGGGTAGCCGGCTAGCGCATGGTCGGCTT
>CANHTE010000319.1 GCA_947462945.1 Acetobacteraceae bacterium | reverse complement strand
TCCGCACCCGCACAAAATTCTCGAAATTGCCGGGATAGAGCGTGATCTTTTGCCGATCCAGATGCGCGATGGAATCCACACAGCGCTCCAGCAACCCGCGATCATGGCTGATGATGATGGCCGCACCCGAAAACCGCGCGATCCAGCCCTCCAGCCACATGGCGGCTTCGAGGTCGAGGTGGTTGGTCGGCTCATCCAGCAGCAGCAATTCGGGTTCAAGAAACAGCGCGCGGGCCAGGCTGACGCGCATCCGCCAGCCGCCCGAATATTCGCAGGAGGGGCGCTGCTGGGCGGCGGCGTCAAAGCCCAGCCCGGCCAGGATGGTAGCGGCACGCGCGGGCGCCGCATCGGCCTGGATTGCCATCAAACGTTCATGGATCTCGCCGGCACGCACGGCCTCCGGGTGGCCTTCCAGTTCGGTCAGGAGGGAAGCGCGCTCGGTATCGGCTTCCAGCACGATATCCAGCAGGCAGGTCTCGCCCGCCGGGGTTTCCTGCGCCACATGGCCGATGCGAGCGCGCTGGGCCAGGCGGATTTCCCCGCCATCGGGCTGGATATCACCCAGGATGGCCTTGATCAGGGTGGATTTTCCCGCGCCATTGCGCCCCACCAGGCCAATCTTACGGCCGGTATCCACTTGCAGCGAAGCGCCTTCCATCAGCGGGCGGCCCGCCATGCGGATGGTGAGGTCTTGAATTGTCAGAACGGTCATGTCCGGGGTTTAGACGGGATTGCCGCGCTGCGACATGCCCGATATGCGAATGATCCCGGCCAGGGCTTGCATCCGCGCGCGGGCTTGGGCATCAGCCCCCCAACATCACGTCAAAGGACGCCCTCATGGCCATCGAACATACCTTCAGCATCATCAAGCCCGACGCGACGCGCCGCAACCTGACCGGCGCCATCAACGCCGTCTATGAAAAGGCCGGCCTGCGCATCATCGCGCAGAAGCGCATCTGGATGAGCCGCGCCCACGCCAAGAAGTTCTACGAAGTCCATGCCGCCCGCCCCTTCTACAATGACCTGGTGGATTTCATGGTCTCCGGCCCCGTCGTCGTGCAGGTGCTGGAAGGTGAGAACGCCGTCCTCGCGCATCGTGACCTGATGGGCGCCACCAACCCCGCCAACGCCGCCGAAGGCACCATCCGCAAGATGTTTGCCGAGAGCATCGAGGCGAACAGCGTCCATGGCAGCGACAGCCTGGAGAATGCGGCCATCGAGATCGCCTACTTCTTCGCGGGCAACGAGCTGGTCGGCTGAGCTTCGCCACACCAACGGAAACGGCCGGGCCTCATGGCCCGGCCGTTTCACGTTTCAGGAGCTTTTTTTGTAAGGCGATTTGCCGGGAAACCGCCGCCAAGGCAGCCTCGCCGGATCAACCTGCCCGGTCACCGCCTACCCTAAGCCCTGATTTTCTCTCGGGGGCGCCGCAAAGCTCGCCCCGCCGGGCGCCGCCTCAGCCGAAGAGGAAGTAGATCGCGACCAGCAGGCCCACGGTGGCGCCGATGCCCCATTTCGTGGCGTCCATGAAGCTGTCGAACATCGCCCGGCGCTCGCCGATGATGTCCTCGGACTTCACTTCGACCATCTCGATGGTCATCTTCTGTTCGGCCATGGTTATGTTCCTCAATCGCGTAGCACGTGTGTAGAAACTGCGGCACCGGCCGGCAAGGGGTTGACCAGCCGCCCGCGCGCCTCGGCCGCGGCGACATGGGCGCGGCCGCCCGTCACCCGCACACGCCCCGCCGCCAGCCAGGCCAGCGCCGCCGGGTAGAGCCGATGCTCCTGCTCCAACACGCGCGCCGCCAGGCTTTCTGGCGTGTCATGCGTCAGCACCGGCACGGCGGCCTGGGCAATGATCGGCCCCTCATCCACCCCGGCGCTGACCATGTGCACCGTGCAGCCATGCAGCCGCACACCGGCCGCCAGCGCCCGCGCATGGGTATCGAGCCCGGGGAAACTCGGCAGCAGCGAGGGATGGATGTTGATCATCCGGCCTTCCCATTGCTGCACAAAGCCCTCGGTCAGCACGCGCATGAAGCCGGCGAGCGCCAGAAGCGCGATCTGATGCGCGGCCAGCACGGCCGCCAGATCAGTCTCGAACAGCTCACGCGGGCGGGCGCGGCTTGGCACCACGGCCACCGGCACATGCATGTCCCGCGCGCGGTCCAGCCCGGCCGCATCGGCCCGGTTGGAGACCACCAGCGCGATCTCGGCCGGGAACTCGGGATGCGCCGCCGCTTCCAGCAGCGCCACCATGTTGGTGCCGCGACCTGAGATGAGGATGGCAACGCGCGGGCGGATCACAGACCGAGGGTGCCTTGCATGATGACCTCAGCCTCACCCGAAGCCGGCACCAACGTACCGATGCAAAAGGCAGCCTCACCCGCCGCCCTCAGATGCGACAGGGCGGCCTCGGCCTGATCGGCCGCGACCACAGCCACCATGCCCAGCCCGCAATTGAAGACGCGCAGCATCTCAGCCTCGGCCACGCCGCCCGCCTGGGCCAGCCAGGGAAACACCGGCGGAAGCGGCCAGGAGCCGGCCTCGATTTGGGCCGAGACGCCCTCGGGCAGCACACGGGGCAGGTTGCCCGGCAGACCGCCGCCCGTGATATGCGCCGCCGCCTTGAGCAGCCCGGTACGGTGCAGCCCCAGCAGGGAACGCACATAAATGCGCGTGGGCACCAGCAGCGCCTCGCCCAGGCTCATCCCCGGCGCGAAGGGGGCAGGGTCGGTCAGGGTCAGCCCGGCGGCGGCGATCACCCGGCGCACCAGTGAAAACCCGTTGGAATGCACGCCCGAGGATGCAAGGCCGATCAGCACATCGCCCGCGCCCACATCGCGCGGCAGCAAGGCGCCGCGCTCGGCCGCACCGACCGAGAAGCCCGCCAGATCGTAATCGCCGCCATGATACATGCCCGGCATTTCGGCCGTTTCACCGCCCACCAGGGCGCAGCCGGCCTGGCGGCAGCCCTCGGCAATGCCCGAGACCACTTCCGCCGCCTGCGCCACATCCAGCTTGCCGGTGGCAAAATAATCCAGGAAGAACAGAGGCTCGCCGCCCTGCACGATCAGGTCATTCACGCACATGGCCACGAGATCGATGCCGACCTTGTCGTGAATGCCGGCCTCGATGGCGAGCCGCAGCTTGGTCCCCACGCCATCGGTCGAGGAAATCAGCACCGGGTCGGTGAAGCCGGCCGCCTTGAGGTCGAACAGCGCGCCGAAGCCACCCAGGCCGCCCATGCTGCCACTGCGCCGGGTGCTGCGGGCGAGCGGCTTGATGCGCTCCACCAGCGCGTCACCGGCCTCGATATCCACGCCGGCGGCGGCGTAGGTGAGACCCAATTCTTGAGCCTTGGGTGTCTCGGAACTGTTCAGGGCCGCCTCCGATGGGCTACACCAACATGGTGACATAAGGATGGAACAGATGTTCAGGGCCGCCCGGATGATCAGACACCTGCTGGCGGCTGTAACCCTGACGCTGCTCTTTTGCCCACCCCTTGCCGCCCAGGACAACCCCCTCGTCCAACGTGGCGTGCCGGCTGAGGCCACGGCCGAGAATGCGGTGCTGGCACGGGACCGTGCCCATGCCAGCGCCCGGCGCATCGCCTTCCAGCGCCTGGCCGAGCAGGGCGGCATCGCCGGTGCCAGCACGCCCTCGGATTC
>CANHTE010000318.1 GCA_947462945.1 Acetobacteraceae bacterium | reverse complement strand
GCGCGGCGGCGCAACGTGGTGGCGGAATACACCCAGGTGGGTGTGCCGACGACATCGGCGATGCGCGCCAGCGGCACCTCCTCCATCATCAGACCCGCGATGGAATCCATCGCAAGCGCCGGGCGGGCGGCGAGCAGGTCGCCAAAGGAGGGGTCGGGGCTGTCGGACAGCAATGCGGGATCGGCCATCGCGATAGATAAGGGGTGGAGGCCACGCTCGCCAAGGCCCGGGGCTTTTGCCCCCCGCTTTGCGCCCCGCGCGCAATCCAGGCCAAGCTGCGCCCACACGCCACGCCGGAGAACCCCATGGCCACGCATCGCTTCCGCCCGACCCGCTATCACAACACGCTCGGCACCGCGGAGCCCTGCCTGGTGCTGGCCGATGGCGATACGCTGGTGACCGATACGGTGGATGCCTCCGGCCTCGACGCCCATGAGGTGGCCGTGGCCCCCCGCCCCAACCCGATGACCGGCCCCTTCTTCGTCGAAGGCGCCGAACCCGGCGATACGCTGGCCGTGGACATCATCCGCCTGACACCCAGCCGGCGCACCGGCTGGACCTATTCCCCCCTGGCACTGACCGTGCTGGAACCTGCCGCCATCCTGGCGCGCCCGGCCCAGCAGCGCAGCATCTGGGACATCCATGCCAATGAGGGCACGGTCCGCCTGCAGGACGCACCGCCCGGCCTGGAAGGCTTCACGCCGCCACTCGCGCCCATGATCGGCTGCTTCGGCGTGGCACCCGCGGGGGGCGAGGCGATTTCCACCGCCACCAGCGCCCAGCATGGCGGCAACATGGATTACCGCCTCTTTGCCCCGGGCACGACGGCCTGGTTCCCGGTCTCCGTCCCCGGCGCGCTGTTCTACCTGGGCGATGGCCATGCCTGCCAGGGCGATGGCGAAATCACCGGCACGGGGATCGAGACCTCCTTCGAGATGGAGGTGCGGCTTTCCGTGTTGAAGCGCCGCATCACCTGGCCGCGGGCCGAGACGGCGGAGGAGATCATCACCATTGGCAATGCCCGCCCGCTGGACCAGGCCCTGCAACACGCCACCACCGAAATGCAGCGCTGGCTGGGGGAGGATTACGGACTGGATGCGCGAGCAGCGAGCCACCTGATGGGAATGGTGGTGCGCTATGATGTGGGGAATGTGTTCAACCCGGCCTTTACGGTGGCGTGCCGGGTTGCGAAGCGGTGGTTGCGGCGGGGATGAGGGTGGGAGAAGGGGCCTCCGGCGGCTGGGGCCGGGGCCCCAGACCCCATTACTTTAAGTATTGGTGATGAAATTCGAGGAGCCGTCCTAGCTTATTTCACTCGAGATAAAACTATAAAAATATTTATACAATAAAAATTGCAAATTACTAGAATAAATGCCAAAGAAACGGGGTCTGGGGCCCCGGCCCCAGCCGCCGGAGGCCCTTCTACTCCCGATCCGGATAATCCCTCCCCGCCCGCGCCCGATACCCCGGCAAGCTCCACCCAAACTGGATGGCCGCCGCGCGAATGGCGAAGCAGGTCAGCACGCCTGCCAGGAAGGCGGGCTCGCGCCACACGCCTTCCAGTCGCAGCAAAATGAACACCGTGGCCCCGGCGGCGGCTGCCGTGACGTAGATTTCCTTGCGCAGGATCAGCGGGATTTCATTGCAGATCACATCCCGCGCGATGCCGCCGAAAGTGGCGGTGATGACGCCCAGGATCACCGCCGCCCAGGCATGGGCGCCCGCCAACAGCGCGATTTCGGCGCCCAGCACGGCATAGATGGCCAGCCCCACCGCATCGGCCCAGAGCAGCGCACGGAAGCGGTTCTGAAAGCGATGCGCGGTAAAGAACACCAGGATGGCCGCAACGACGGCGACAGCGACCAGTTCCGGCGCCTTCAGCCAAAAGACTGGCGTGCGGCCCAGCAGCAAATCCCGCAACGTGCCGCCACCAAACCCGGTGACGATGGCAATCAGGATGAAACCCACCGCATCCATCTGCTTGCGTGAAGCAACCAGCGCGCCCGAGACGGCAAAGACGGCAATCGCCGCGTGATCAATCCAATACAGCCAGGTATCGAGGCCCGTCACCTATTCGGCCGGCTGCACCCGCGGCGTGATAGCCGGCGCCATGGCCCGCGCGCCCCCCGCGCAGAGCAGGGAGAGGGCCAGCAGCACCGCCACCACGGGCAGCACCATCCAGGTGAGGCCGAGATCAATCAGCAGCCCCATCGGCACCGGCATGAGGGCGGAGCCCAATGGCAAACCCGCGCTGACAAAGCCGAACACCTTGCCGACCTCACCTGGCGGGCAGGCCTCCTTCAGCATCACGTCGCGCGGCGTGCGCGAGGAGCCGAGGCAAAGCCCCGCCAGCAGCGCCACTGGCAGCAACATCCATTCGGCATAGGGCACGAAGCCGAGCGAGAGGATCAGGCCGATGGCGATGAAGGTCAGTACCGTGACGAAGCCCAGAAGGTTCCCGCCCTTCTTGTCGGCCCACCAGCCGCCCACCAGCGTGCCGGCCGTGGCGCCGACCATGTATCCCGTCAAGGCCAGGGAGGCCACGGCGATGGGCGTGGCCCAGAGCTTGCCCAGCACGGTGATGAGGAAGGCGGTCACGCCCGAACCCGCCATGGCGGAGAGCAGGAAGAAGGCGAAGAAGGCGAGGATGGGCTTGCTGGTCAACAGCCGCGTGCCACCCTCCTTCGCTGCGGTGCGGGCCTTGGGCTGGTCACTCAGGATACGGGATTGCCAGAGGATGAGGCCCACGACAGGCACGCCCAGCAGGCCCACCAGCAGCAGCGCGCCGCGCCAATCCATCACCAGCAGCAGCAGCGCGATGGCGGGCGGCGCCAGGGCAAAGCCCAGATTGCCGGTGAAGGTATGCGCGGCAAAGGCGCGGCCGATGAATTCCTTGCGGATGGAACCGGCGAGGATGGCGTAGTCGGCCGGATGGATGACCGAATTGCCGATGCCCGACAGCACGGCCAGCAGCAGGATCAGCCGGAAATCATGCGCGAAGGCCATGGCGCTGATGGACAGCGCCATGAGCAGCGTGCCCCCGACCAGGAAGGGCCGCGCGCCATGCTTGTCCACCAGGAAGCCGACAGGCGTCTGCAACAGCGCCGTGGTGCCGCTCATCAGCGCGAGCGAGGCGCCGAGCATGGCGAAGGAAACATTGAATTCCGCCCGCCATACGAGGAAAAGCGGCGGCAGGCAGAGCATGTAGAAATGGCTGAGGAAGTGTCCCGTGCCGATCAGGGCGCAGATCTGGTAGTCCCGGCGGGGTGTCAGCATGGCGTCGCTCATCCCGCGAAGCTGAGCTTGGGGGCCGGCCGCGTCAATCCGAAGCAGCGGGCCTTACCGCCATTTCATGCCGGCGGGGTGAGTTCGCCCAGCGGCCAGCGCGGGCGCGGCGCCAGGCCCATCGGGTCGCTTTGCGCCGCGCGCAGCCGCTCCAGCCCGGCCCAGGCCACCATCACCGCATTGTCACCGCAAAGGCGCAGCGGCGGGGCCAGCATGGGCAGGGCGGTGGCCGTGGTGAGTGCGGCGCGCACCGCCTGGTTGGCGGCGACACCGCCCGCCACCACCAGCGCCGTGGCCTCTGGCAGCATCGCCGCCGCGTGGCGCGCGCGGTCGGCCAGGACGGCAGCCACGCCGGCCTGGAAGCTGGCGGCGATATCCTCGCGCCG
>CANHTE010000317.1 GCA_947462945.1 Acetobacteraceae bacterium | reverse complement strand
TGGGGTGCCGCGGCGCTATGCGCCACGCCGGCCCGCCGCGCCAGATCGCGCAGGGAGAGCGCCTCGGGCGGGCGCTCCAGCAGCGCATCGGCCAGGGCATCGAGAAGGGCGCGGCGCAGATCGCCATGATGGAAGCGCCCGGGCGGCTTGGGGGTGACGGCCATGGTCCGGTATCGCGCCAGAGGCTGAACTTGACAATGGTCCGATCGATCGGTTAGGTCTAACTTACCATTGGACAGAAGCACGATGAACCCCGAGACCCTCTTCTCCCTCGCCAATACCCTGGCCCTGGCGGGCTGGGTGGCGCTGCTCCTCTTTCCGCACCGGCGTCCGGTCAACTGGTGGCTATGCGGCGTGGCGCTGCCCGTGACCTTCGCCCTGGCCTATGGCGCGTTGCTGGCCTTCGCCATGCCGGCGGCCCAGGGAGGTTTTTCGAGCCTGGCCGGCGTGGCCGCGCTCTTCGCCTCGCCCTGGGTGCTGCTGGCGGGCTGGGTGCACTACCTCGCCTTTGACCTCTTCATCGGCGCCTGGATGGCCCGCCGCGCCACCACCGAAGCCCTGCCCCGCTGGATGCTCTGGGTGGCGCTGCCGCCAACCTTCCTGCTGGGGCCGCTCGGGCTTCTCATCTTCTTCGGCCTGCGGGCGGCGCGGCGATGAACATGGTGGCCGAATTGCACCACCGCCAGCCGCAATTCGCCCGGGCCGGGTGGATGTCGCTGGCGGTACTGATGCTCTGCCTCGTGCTGGCCGCATTGGACCCGCGCCTCTTCGACGGCGTTTCCGTCTGGGTGAAGCCGGCCAAATTCGCCGCCTCCTTCGTGCTGTGGTTCTGGACGCTCGCCTGGCTCTGGCCCGCCCTCTCGCCCGCGCAGCAGGCCGGCCGGGTGGCGCGGGCGGTGGTGTGGGTGATGCTCGCCACGGCCGTCTTCGAACAGGGCTGGATCACCTGGCGCGCCGCCTGGGGAGTCCCTTCCCATTTCGCGCAGGATGGGCTGGCCATGGTGGTCTATGCCCTGATGGGCCTCGGCGCCACGCTGCTGGTGGCGGGCGCAGCCCTGCTGGGCTTGATGATTCTCTGGCGCGGCAACCCGGCCATGCCGCACCCGGCGCGCTGGGCCGCTGGCCTCGGGCTGCTGGTGACGGGGGTGCTGGGTGGCGTCACCGGCTTCGCCATTAGCGGGCAGGGCTCGGCCTGGGTGGGGGCAGGCAGCAATGCGGCGGGCTGGCCGCCCTTCTACTGGCAGTTCTCGGCGGGCGATCTGCGGGTGGCGCATTTCCTGGCGATCCACGCCATGCAGGCCATTCCTCTCGCGGTCTGGCTCTGGCCGCGCGGCGCGGTGGCCTGGGGTGCCGCCGCCGGATGGGCGGGGCTGACCTCGGCGGCGCTGCTATTGGCGCGGACGGTCTGAACCAAGTCAGGAAAAAGCCCGGCGGATCGCTCCGCCGGGCCTCCCGGCATGATCCGCTGAGGTGGAACACCCAAGCGGTGAATCATCCCGCAGAAAAAGGGACCTTGGCCCGCGTCAGCGGATCACGGTCCCGGCATTGCTGGTGGCGTCGCCGCCCTCAGCCGGGCACCCCTGGGATGGTCGGGGCGATTGTCCAGGCCATGGAAACGGCGTTTGCCGAACTGCAATGAGACACTGGATCACCTCCTTTCGGTTGTTGAGGATGCGAGGCTGGGGCGGGTCATCGCGTTTCGCAAGAAAAATCGGCGATCAAGCCCCGCGCACCTGGCCACGCAGCATATGCTTCTGGATCTTGCCGGTGCTGGTCTTCGGGAGTTCGGCGAAGATCACCCGCTTGGGCGCCTTGAAGCCCGCCAGGATGCCCCGGCAATGCGCGATGATCTCGGCCTCGCTCGCACTCATTCCCGGGCGGAGTTCGACGAAGGCGCAGGGCACCTCGCCCCATTTTTCATCGGGCTGCGCCACCACGGCGGCCAGCGCCACGGCCGGGTGCTTGTACAAGGCGTCCTCCACCTCGATGGAGGAAATATTCTCACCGCCCGAGATGATGATGTCCTTCGAGCGGTCCCGCAGCTGGATATAGCCATCCGGATATTTCACCGCGAGGTCGCCCGAATGGAACCAGCCGCCCGCGAAGGCCGCGTCCGTCGCGGCGGCATCCTTGAAATACCCCTTCATGACGACATTGCCGCGAAACATCACCTCGCCCATCGCCACGCCATCGGCGGCGACGGGCTGCATGGTGGCAGGGTCCATCACATCCAGCCCTTCCAGCGGCACATAGCGCACGCCCTGGCGGGCCATGAGCCGGGCCTGTTCGGCGGCGGGGGCGCGGTTCCAATCCGCATGCCATTCATTGGTCACGGCGGGGCCATAGACTTCGGTCAGGCCATAGACATGCAGCACGGCGAAGCCCGCCGCGCGCATCGCCGCCAGCACCGCTTCGGGCGGCGGCGCACCGGCAACGACGAAGGTGACGGAACCCGGCAAGGCCCGCTTCTCGGCCTCCGGCGTGGCCAGCAGCGTCCCCATCACGATCGGCGCACCGCACATATGCGTGACGCCATGTTCCGCGATGAGCGACCACATGGCCGAACCGCGCACCGCCCGCAGGCAGACATGCGTCCCCGCCATCGCCGTGATGGTCCAGGGGAAGCACCAGCCATTGCAATGGAACATGGGCAGCGTCCAGAGATAGACCGGATGCCGCCCCATCCCCGCCGAAAGCACATTGCCGATGGCCAGCAATTGCGCGCCGCGATGGTGATACACCACCCCCTTCGGCTTGCCCGTGGTGCCGGAGGTATAGTTCAGCGCAATCGCGTCCCATTCGTCGCGCGGCAGCGGCCAGGCAAAATTTTCGTCGCCTTCGCTCAGCAGGCCCTCGTAATCCTGCCCACCCAGCGTTTCATCAGACAACGCCTCGCTGTCATTCACCTCGATGATGCTGGGCTTGTTCGTGCATTGCACCAGGGCCGCGCGCAGCACCGGCACAAACTCGCGGTCCACGATCACGATCCGCGCTTCGCCATGGTCGAGGATATAGGCAATGGTCGCGGCATCGAGGCGCGTGTTGATGGTGTTCAGCACGCAGCCAGCCATGGGCACGCCGTAATGGCATTCCAGCATGGCGGGGGTATTGGGCAGCAGCGCCGCCACCGTATCGCCCCGCCCCAGCCCGCGCAGATGCAGCGCATGCGCCAGCTTCACGCAGCGCATCCTGAGTTCGGCATAGGAACGCCGCAGCGCCCCATGCACCACCGCCACATGGCCTGGAAACACCTCGGCCGTGCGTTCCAGAAACAGCAGCGGCGTCAGCGGCTGGTGGTTGGCCGCCACACGCGGAAGGGCGTCATAATCGGAAGCGGCCATGCGCGTTACCTGTCCTGCCAAACGGGGGCGCGCTTGGCCAGGAAGGCACCAATGCCCTCCTGTGCATCCGCCGCCATCATGTTTTCCACCATCACCGCACTCGCCGCGTCATAGGCTTCGGCCAGCGGCATGGCGCATTGCGCGACGAAACCGCGCTTGCCCAGCCGCACCGTGACGGCCGAACGCGCCGCGATGCCGGCGGCGAGGCTCAGCGCCTCGGCCCGTGCATCCTCGGCGATGCGGTTGATCAGGCCCAGCGCGCGCGCTTCCTCGGCCGAGATCATGCGCCCGGTCAGCAGCATTTCCATCGCCGCCTTGCGCGGAATGGCGCG
>CANHTE010000316.1 GCA_947462945.1 Acetobacteraceae bacterium | reverse complement strand
CGGCCGGAGGCCTCTTCCCTACCGCCCCAACAACCGCACCAGCACCTCATCCAGCAGCGGCCCATCATCCCGCGCTTCCAGCGCCGCCTCGGCGAAGATGCTGTACCCATCGCCCCCGCGCCGCAGGAAATTGTTCATCGCCACGCTATAGGCCCGCGCCGGATCAAGCGGCGCCCAGCCGCCATCGCCGCGCTGTACCTCGGCCGACACAATGCGATGACCGACCGGGCGGGTGGCGTCGGCGGTGAAGCGCATCCCGGCGAGCTGCGGGAAGCGGCCCGAGGGCGCCGGCAGCCGGCCAACCCCGTTCTCGAGCGCCGTGAGCAGGGCGTTCCCGCGCAGCATCAGCCTTGCCGTGGTGTTGCCGAAGGGCAGGGCCGAGAGCACATCCCCCAGCGTCACCTCACCCTCCGGCAGGCCGGAGCGAACGCCGCCACCATTCTGCCAGCCGATTTCGGCATCCACCGCGGCCCGCATGGCCTCGGCCACCAGCGTACCGATCTCGCAGGGGGCGGCGCCGCAGCTGGCATGGCTGAGGGCGGCCGGCAGGCGCGCCACGATGCGGCGGCGAATCGCCTCCAGCGGCGCGGCCAGCTGTGCCACCAGGGCCGCCACGGCACGATCCTCGGCGATGTCGGCGGTGAGTTCGCGCATGAGCTGCGCGGAATGCGCCACGCGCCCATCCGCCCCGAGGTCCAGATTGAGACGCCCGAGGAAACGCCCATGCGCCCCTGCCTGCGCGATCAGCACCGGCCGGTCCGGCCCTTCCACCACCACGGGCGGGGCCACCAGCGTGTGCGAATGCCCGCCCAGGATGACATCCACCCCGGCCACCTCGGCCGCCAATTGACGATCCGCGCTGAGTCCCAGATGCGAGAGCAGGACCACCATGGCTGGTCCCTCCCGCCGGGCTTCCCAGACGGCGCGGTTCGTGGCCTCCAGCGGGTCGGTGAACCGCAGATTGGGGCCGGGTGAGGAGACGCCCGGCGTGTCCGGGGTGGTCAGGCCCACCACCACCACGCGCATCGCTTCGCGCCGGAAGGCGATGGTGGGCCGAATTTTTCCGGCCAGCGCGGGCTCGGCCGTCGCGTCGAGATTGGCGGAGAGCACCGGGAAAGGCACGGCCGCGATGTAGCGCGCCAGCACCTCGGGCCCCAGATCGAACTCGTGATTGCCGAGCGCAAAGCCCTGAACCCCCCAGGCGCGCTGCACCTGTGCCTCGGCCTGACCCTCGTGATGGGAAAAGAACAGCGTGCCGAGAAACGCATCGCCGGCCTCCAGGAGCAGGGCGGCGCGGCCCTCGGCGCGTGCCGCCTCGCGCGCTTCCGTGATGGCGGTCGCCATGCGGGCCGAGCCGCCGAAGCAGGTCTCCCCCCCACCCGGCAGCTGCGGCCGACAGGCGGCGGAGGTGACGGTGATGGACTCGTGCCGGCTGTGAAAATCATTCAGATGCAACAGCGCCATGCGGGTTGTGGCCTGCGCCTGGGCGGGGCGCAGCGCGGGGGCGGCGAGCAGGGCGGGCAGGGCACGACGGGGGAACATGGCTTGTCCTGGTCTGGTGCGTCATCTGCGGCGGAAACGCCCTGCCATGCAAGGTGAACCCGCATGAGGATTTTTCTGCCCTTGCCATGCCATGTTTGGAGGTGAAGGGTAGCACTCCATATCGCCGGTCGCGTCGCTTGCAGGTCTATCTGCCCATCGCCGAAATGAGCGTGGATGCCCTCATGCTGGTGGGCATCGGCTTTGTCGTGGGCTGGCTCTCGGGCCTGTTCGGGGTGGGCGGCGGCTTCCTGTTGACGCCGGTGCTGATGTTGATCGGCATTCCCTCCACCGTTGCCGTCGCCTCGGGCGCCAATCAGACGCTGGGGGCTTCCGTCTCCGGGCTGATTGCCCAGGCACGGCGGCAGAATGTGGATTGGCAGATGGGCGGCGTGCTGGTCGCGGGTGGCCTGGTGGGCAGCGTGGTGGGCGTACAGATCTTTGCCCTGCTGCGGCGTGCGGGCCAGGTGGATGCCGCGGTGGCCATCTTCTACGTGGTCGTGCTCGGCGCGGTGGGCAGTCTGATGGTGATGGAGAGTGTGCGGGCCATCATGCGCCGTTCGCGCCATCAGGTGGCGCGGCGCAGCAATCATTCCTGGGCGCATGGGCTGCCGCTGAAGCTGCGCTTCCGCAAGAGCCGCCTCTATATCTCCGTCATTCCGCCGCTGGTGGTGGGCTTCGTCATCGGCATCCTCTCGGCCATCATGGGGGTGGGCGGCGGCTTCATGCTGGTGCCGGCGATGATCTACATCCTGGGCATGCCGACGGCGGTGGTCATCGGCACCTCGCTGTTCCAGGTGGTGTGCGTCACCGCCTCGGTCACCTTCCTGCAAGCCATCCAGGTGGGGGGCGTGGATATCGTGCTGACGCTGCTGCTGCTGCTGGGCGGCGTGGCGGGCGCCCAATTCGGCGCGGCGATGGGCGGCAAGCTGCGCGGCGAGGAAACCCGCGTCCTGCTGGGATTGCTGGTGCTGGGGGTGGCGGGCTCGCTCCTTTGGGATTTGCTGCGCGTGCCGGAGAGTTTGTTCACGGTCGGCCCGGGATGGTAGGCGCCAGCGCTGCTCATGATGCAGTTCCCGGTCGCGCATGGCTGCTGGCGATCCTCCTGCTGGTCTGGCCCGTTCTTGTAAAGGCGCAGCCTTCCGAACTCGTCGCCCGTCTTTCGACCGACCGCGTGGCCATCACCACCGCCTTCATCGGCGAGAGCATCCTTGTATTCGGCAGCACGGAGGAGCCTTTGGGCCCGGGCGGGGATGAGGTCATCATCCTGGCGCGGGGCCCCTCCGGCCCCTTCGTGGTGCGCCGGAAGGTCGAGGTGCTGGGCCTCTGGTTCAACGGCCCCTCGGCGCGGTTCGAGGATGTGCCGGTCTTCTACGCCGTCTCGGGCACGCGCCCCGCCGCCTTGCTGTTGCCGGAGGAAGCGCGGCGGGCACGGGGGATTGGCCTGGGGACCTTGCCCCTCGTCTCGACCGGGGCGCGGGCGCCCGGTTTCCGCCAGGCGCTGGTCTCCCTCAAGCAGACCGCCGGCCTCTGGCAGGAGGATGCGCAGCCCATCGAGATCGCGGGCTCGCGCTTGTTCAACCTGCGCCTGCCATTGCCTTCCACCGTACAGCCCGGAAGTTATCGGGTGGAGGTGATGCTGGTCCGCGCGCGCCGCGTCATCGCGACCGAGCAGCTGGGATTCATCGTGGAGCGTGTCGGCAGCGCGGCCGAAATCGAGAGGCTCGCTCGGGGGCAGCCGATGCTCTACGCTCTTCTCTGTATTGTGCTGGCGGGTTTGGCGGGTTGGCTGGGCTCGGTGATCTTCCGGAGGAATTGATGGTGGAAGCTGCCGCCGAACGCGCCCGGCGTGACCGCGTCTTCCTCGTGGTGGTGGATGACAGCCCCGAGCGTGCCGTGGCCCTGCGCTATGCCGCCCTGCGCGCCGCCAAATCCGGCGGGCGGGTGGCCTTGCTGCGGGTGATCGAGCCCGTGGAGCAGACCGAATGGGCCGGCATCGGCGCCATGATGGCCGCCGAGCAGCGCGAGGAGGCCGAGGCCACCCTCTCCGGCCTGGCCGCCCAGGTGAAGGAAATCACCGGTGGCCTGCCCATCCTGATCACGCGCGAAGGCAAAATGGCCGAGGAGCTTCTGG
>CANHTE010000315.1 GCA_947462945.1 Acetobacteraceae bacterium | reverse complement strand
TTCTTCCTGGCGGCCCCCAGCCCAGACCTGAACCCCATCGAGATGATGTTCGCCAAGCTCAAGCCCCTGCTCCGCAGGGCCGACGAGCGATCCGTCGAGGCAACTTGGCGCAGGATCGGCGACCTTCTCGGCACATTCAGCTCAAAGGAATGCGCCGCCTATCTGCGCCACGCCGGATATGCCTCCGCCATGGCCTGACAGACTCTAAGTACCTGATTTTTTTATCGCCAATATTATTGACAATCGGGCGATGCGTGGGGATGATCAACCTCTGACGTGCGGCATCCATCCGTGCGCGAGGGAGGAAGGGCCACATGAAAACGCTCCGCCGACGCGCGCTTGGCACGGCCTTCGCCGTGATGGCGACACTTCCGGCAGGCCTTGGCGCCGCGCCGGCCATCGCCCAGGCGCAGGAGATCACCCTGTGGTCGCACTGGGCCGCAGAGCAGCCCAAGCGCCAGTTCGTCGAGGAGGCGGTCCGCCGCTTCCAGGCGGCCAATCCCGGCGTCACGGTCCGGACAACCTGGTACGAAAAGAACGCGCTCTACGCAGCGCTGCGCACTGCGCTGCGGGCTGGTCAGGGGCCGGACGTCTTCTACGCCGAGCCCGATCAAGTCGAGTACGTTCAGAACAACTTCCTGCTCGACCTCTCCCAGGGGATCAACTGGAACAACGTCGAGCCCTGGGCGCGTCAGATCTGGACGCATAACGGCCGCGCCTATGGGCTGCCGCTCGAGGCCTGGACGGTCGAGATGTACGTCAACACGCGAAAGCTGCAGGAACTCGGAGGCAGCGTGCCGCCCTCGCTGCCGCACTCGCAAGGCGAATTCCTCGACCTCGTGCGGCGCGCTCGCGCGCGCAACGTCGTGCCGATCTCGGCCGGCGTCGGCGACCGCCCATTCCCCGGCGCCTTCCTGACGCATGAGACACTGCTGATGCGCCTCGGCCTGCAGGATTACGGCCGGCTGCTGGCGGGTGAGATCCGCTGGGACGATCCACGCGTCGTGGAGAGCCTGAGGTTCATTCGCAGCCTTGTGGATGCGCGCGCCTTCCCGCCCGGCGTCGCGACAATGCAGCTCGGCCAGAGCCATACCTACTTCCACACGAACCCCGGGACGCTCTTCTTCCCGATGGGCTCCTGGTACACCTCCCGAGCCTTTAATCCATCTGACCAAGGCGGACAGCCGGCTGACTTCCCGTTGGGCGTCATGCGGGTGCCCGCGCCCGAAAACGCGGCCTGCACGCGGTGCCGCACCATCGCCGTCGGCGGCAGCTATGTGGTGAACGCCCGCACGCGCCATCCCGACGCCGCACGTGCGTTCCTGGACGCCTTTGCCACGCCCGAGATGGGCAATCTTTGGCTGCAGAACGTCATGGTGCAGACCGGCATCAAGGCCGATGCGAGCCGCATCGAAGGGCCACGCGCCGGCTACTTCCGCCAGCTTGCCGCGGCGAACGAGGGCTCGGACTACTTCTTCGGCATTCCGCAGCAGGTGCTGCAGGGCCGGGCGCGCGACACCTTCACGCAGGTCGTCAACAACGCCTTCATTTCCGGCCAAGTGAGCGTGGATGAGGTGGTGCGGCAGATGAGCGCCGCGCAGCAGGCGCGGTGAGTCGCGCATGAGCACGACCGACGTCGCAGCCGCAGCGCCAGTCCGGGCCTCCATCCCCGCGCGGCTCGCGCTGCCGGCGGAGCGCCCGGCCTGGGCGGCGATCATTCCCTTTCTGCTGCCGGCGGCGGTCTTCTATGTCGGGCTCACCGCCTATCCGGTGGTGCGGACCGTCTGGAACTCCGTCCACGAGGTGCTGCCCGCCGGCGACATCTTCGTGGGGACAGCGCATTACGCTGAGCTCTGGCTGGACGAGACCTTCTGGCGCGCGGTACGCAACACTCTCACCTGGGCAATTGCCGCGCCGCTGCTCGAGGTCGGCATCGCGTTGCTGCTCGCGCTCGCGCTCTACGCCAAGGTGCCGGGCGGACGCTTCCTGCGGGTCGCGTGGTTCACGCCGGTGCTGATGAGCTACGTCGTCGTCGGCATCCTCTGGACGTGGATCTATAACTACGACTGGGGCGCCGTGAACGTGCTGTTGCGCGCCGTCGGGCTGGAGGACTGGGCAAATCCCTGGCTCGGCACCACGGGCACGGCGCTGCCGGCGCTGATCCTGGTCACGACCTGGATGTGGACCGGCTTCAACATGGTGGTGCTGCTCGCCGCGCTGCATTCCCTGCCGTCCGAGGTGATCGAGGCCGCGGAGCTCGACCGCTGCAGCTGGGCGGCGAAGCTGTGGCACATCGTCATCCCGCTGGTACGGCCGACGCTGCTGAACCTGCTGGTGCTGTCCTGCGTGGG
The DNA here is from genome assembly GCA_947462945.1 of Acetobacteraceae bacterium. Taxonomy (GTDB): domain Bacteria; phylum Pseudomonadota; class Alphaproteobacteria; order Acetobacterales; family Acetobacteraceae; genus Roseococcus. The sequence goes on along the minus strand of CANHTE010000315.1, from coordinate 1,335 downwards.
CAAGATGAAGATATTCGACCTGGTCTGGATCGCAACCAAGGGCGGGCCGCTCTGGAGCACCGAGACCGTCTCCACCTACACCTACAAGCGCGCCTTCGAGTGGAGCACCTTCGACCTGGGCTATCCCTCCGCCATCGCGACCGTCTGGTTTGTGATCGTGATGGCTGGCGTCGGGCTGTTGACGTGGACGCTGCGCCAGCGCCAGAGGCTCGAATACTGATGGCCGCGCGTGTGCTGACCCGGGCGGCTGTGACGCTACTGATCGTGCTGTGGACCGCCTTCGCGGCGGGGCCGCTGTTGTGGGTCGCGATGATCAGTCTGCGTTCCACCGGCGAATTCATGCGCGCGCCCTATGCGCTGCCGGAGGAATGGCGTTTCGACAAATATGCCACTGCCTGGAACAGCAGCGGCTATGACATCTACTTTGCGAATTCGCTGATCGTCGTGCTGTCGTCGGTCGCGATCGTGACCGTGGTCGGTGCGATGGCGGCGCATTGCCTGGCGCGCTACCGCTTTCCCGGTAACCGCGTCATCTACTTCCTGATCTTCTCGACGATCGTTCTGCCACCGCAGATCACCATCATCGCGCTGTTCCAGACGCTGGCAAATCTCGGGCTCTACGATACCCGGATCGGGCTGATCCTGGTCTATGTGGCTATCCAGCTGCCGCTGACCGTCTACATCCTGGAGGGCTTCTTCGCGCGCATTCCGGCCGACCTCTTCGATGCGGCGCGGATCGACGGCTATTCGGAATGGGCGACCTTCTGGAAGGTGGCCTTCCCCGTGGCGATGCCCGCGATCGCGACTGTGGTGATCCTCAACACCATCCTGCTCTGGAACGAGTTCCTCTACGCGGTGGTGCTGATCGCCGACGACGCCAAGCGCACGCTGCCGCTCGGCATTCAGAAGTTCATGGGCGACCAGCTCGAGGATTACGGGATGATCGCGACGGGGCTGATGATCGCGATCATTCCCGTCGTGGTGATCTACGCTTTCTTCAGCGAGAAGCTGATCCAGGGCATGACCGCAGGAGCTGTGAAGTAGATGGCGAACGTCACGCTGCGGGGCATTGGCAAGCGATATGACCACGCGGCGGCGCCGGCGGTGCAGGACGTCACGATCGAGGTCGCCGACGGCGAGTTCTTCGTCCTGCTCGGTCCCTCGGGCTGCGGCAAGTCCACCACGCTTCGGATGATGGCGGGGCTCGAGAGCATCACCGAAGGCGAGCTCGCGATCGGCGGCCGCCGCATGAACGAGGTGCCCGCGCGCGACCGCGACATCGCGATGGTGTTCCAGTCCTACGCGCTCTACCCGCACATGTCCGTCTACGACAAC
>CANHTE010000314.1 GCA_947462945.1 Acetobacteraceae bacterium | reverse complement strand
TGCTCCTGGCACCGGAGGCGAGCGCCATCATCGCCCGCACCCTGCGGCGCGAACCCCTGGCCGTGCTGGCCGGCGGTCTCGGGAACGCGCTGCGGCAGCTGGGCATGGTGCGGATCGGTGACACGCTGACGCCGGCCCTCCTGGACCACACGGTCCGGCCGCGGCTGGTGCAGGCCTTCCCGGCCTGGGAGGTCGCGGCCTACGACCAGGGGCTGCAGCGCGCCGGGCTCCTGCCGGGCCGTGCGGCGCCCCTCATTTGGCCGCAGCCCTGGCTCCTGCTGCCGGCCGTGCCCTTCCTTCTCCTCGGCTGGTGGAAAGCGCACCGGGCCGGTGACCAGCGCCGGCTCGGCCTGATCCTCTGCCTGCTGGTGGGCGTCAGCGGGAATGCGCTGGCGACGGGCGCGCTCTCCGGCGCCTATGACCGCTACCAGGCGCGGATCGCCTGGCTGCTACCGCTGGGCGCGGTGCTGCTGTGGCGCCCGCCCGCCCTCAAAGCGGCGTGATGGTATCCCCGCGGCGGATGACGCCGCCCTTGGTGATCATGCAATTCAGGCCGGAGCGGTTGGTCAGCGGGCCAAATAATGGCTTGCCCAGCAACTTATCGAGATAGGCGCAGGGCACGTTCAGCCGGCCGCCGAACAACTCCACCTCGCCCACGCGGAAGGCCTTGCCCACCAGGTGATTGAGCGGCACGGCCCGCGTCAGCAGGTTGCGGCGGGTGTCCTGCGGCGGCAATTCGATCTGGTGATCACGCTGGATGGCCTCCAACGTCTCAATCTCGATCAGCGTGACCTGGCGCTCGGGCTGCGGCTTTTTGCTGTAGGTGCCGCGGCCGGTGGCGTAGCGGTCGCCCTCGATGCCGAGGCCGGCGATGAGCCTGGCCTCCGGCAATTCCTGCATGTCGGCCGCAGCCTGCTCGGTGATGTGGATGGCGAGCAAGCGCCCGGCCCAAGGGAATTCAGACACGCCATTCTCCGTTCCGCCGGGCCGATTGTCCCTTTTGCAGGGGCGCGCCAGCGCGTCCATCTTGATCATGCGGGCGAATTCCACGCCAGCCCCGACCCGCGCCGATGAAGAGCGCGCAAGGCCATGGGCCAGATGCGCAGGAATTGATCCCGATCGCCGCCTCAACACATCACGCAGCGGGCGGTGATTGCGCTTGGCGCCAAGCCGCCCCACCTTGATGACAACAAAACGGAGAGACACGCATGGCCGACTACCCCAACACCCTTCTGCACATCGCGGGCGCCTGGCGCGAAGGCGAGAATGGCCGCCGCATTGATGTGCTGAACCCCGCCAATGAGGAAGTGATCGGCACCGTCGCCCATGCTTCCATCAACGACCTGGACGCAGCCCTCGCCGCGGCCGAGCGCGGCTTCGCCCAGTGGCGCAAGGTTGGCGCCTTTGATCGTGCCAAGACCATGCGCAAGGCCGCTGATCTGCTGCGCGCCCGCGCCGATGACATTGCCCGCATGATGACCCTGGAGCAGGGCAAGCCCCTGGCCGAAGCCAAGGTCGAGATCATGGGCGGGGCCGATACGATCGACTGGTTCGCCGAGGAAGCCCGCCGTAGCTACGGCCATGTCATTCCCGCCCGCGCGCCGGGCGTCTATCAAATGACGATCAAGGAGCCGGTTGGCCCCGTCGCCGCCTTCACGCCCTGGAACTTCCCGATCAACCAGATCGTTCGCAAGCTCTCGGCCGCGCTGGCCGCCGGCTGCTCGATCATCGTGAAGGCCCCGGAGGAGACGCCGGCCAGCCCGGCTGAACTGATCCGCGCCTTCCTCGATGCCGGCGTGCCGGGTGACGTGATCGGCCTCGTTTATGGCGTTCCGAGCGAGATCAGCTCCTACCTCATCGCCAGCCCGGTAATCCGCAAGGTGACCTTCACCGGCTCCACCCCCATCGGCAAGATGCTGGCGGCCATGGCCGGGCAGCACATGAAGCGCGTGACCATGGAATTGGGCGGCCACGCGCCGGCCATGGTGTTCGACGACGCCGATGTGGAGCATGCGGCCAAGACGCTCGCTTTCGCCAAGTTCCGCAATGCCGGCCAGGTCTGCGTCAGCCCGACCCGCTTCCTGGTGCAGGAGCGCGTCTATGACCAGTTCGTCGCCAGCTTTGCCGGCCATGCCAAGGCCCTGAAGGTGGGCGATGGCCTGGACGCCACCACGCAGATGGGCCCGATGGCGAATGAGCGCCGCGTGCCGCAGATGGAAACCCTGATTGCCGATGCCAAGCAGAAGGGGGCCGAGATCGTCACCGGCGGCAACCGCATCGGCAATAAGGGCTATTTCTTCGAGCCCACGGTCGTGGCCGGCGTCACCACTGACATGCGCGCGATGAATGAGGAGCCCTTTGGCCCCGTCGCCCTGATGCGCCCCTTCAAGACCCTCGAAGACGTGGTGAGCGAGGCGAACCGCCTGCCCTTCGGCCTCGCCAGCTATGCCTTCACCAGCAGCGGCAAGACGGCCTCGGCCCTCGCGGCCGGGGTGGAGGTTGGGATGATGACCATCAACCATCTGGGCCTGGCCCTTCCCGAGGTGCCGTTCGGCGGCGTGAAGGACAGCGGCTACGGCACCGAGGGTGGCGATGAGGCGATCGAGGCCTATTTCAACACGAAGTTCGTGACTCAGGCTGGGCTCTGATTTCCTGGGCCGGGGCCTGACGGCCCTCACGATACCAACGCCGCGGGTCCGAAAGGGCGCGCGGCGTTTTCGTTCCTGAGCCTGCCCTGGAGACCGCATGAGCGCCCCCGCCCAGATCGAACTGACCATCCTCATGCCCTGCCTGAACGAGGCCGAGACACTGGCCACCTGCATTCGCAAGGCCATGGGCTATCTGTCGCGCAGCGGCGTGACGGGCGAGGTGCTGATCGCCGATAATGGCAGCACCGATGGCAGCCAGGAGATCGCGACCAGCCTCGGCGCCCGCGTGCTGCCGGTGGCTGAGCGCGGCTATGGCGCGGCGCTCATCGCGGGTATTCGCGGCGCCCATGGCCGCTACGTCATCATGGCGGATAGCGATGACAGCTATGATTTCGAGAACCTTGATCCCTTCGTGGCCAAGCTGCGCGAGGGCTATGCCCTGGTCATGGGCAATCGCTTCCTGGGCGGCATCAAGCCCGGCGCCATGCCGCCCCTCCACCGCTACCTCGGCAATCCGGTGCTGACGACCGTCGGGCGGGTGTTCTTCGGCAGCCCCTGCGGTGATTTCCATTGCGGGCTGCGCGGTTTTGACCGGAACGCGATCCTGGCGCTTGATCTGCGCGCACCCGGCATGGAATTCGCCAGCGAGATGGTGGTGAAGGCCACGCTGCAAAAACTGCGCATCACCGAAGTGCCGACAACCCTTTCGCCGGACGGACGCTCCCGCCCGCCGCATTTGCGCTCCTGGCGGGATGGCTGGCGGCATTTGCGCTTCCTGTTGGTGTTTTGCCCGCGCTGGCTGTTTCTCTATCCGGGGCTGATGCTGGCCCTGGGGGGCCTGGCCGGCATGGCCGCGCTGCTCACCGGCCCGGTGCGGCTGGGGAGCGTCACGCTGGATGTGCACACGCTGCTCTATGCCTCGGCCGCGGTGACCATGGGGTTTCAGCTCATCCTGTTCTGGGCCTTTGCGCGCATCCATGGCGCGCGCGAGGGGCTGGTGCCGGAACAACCCCTGCTGACGCGCTTCCTGGCCCGTTT
>CANHTE010000313.1 GCA_947462945.1 Acetobacteraceae bacterium | reverse complement strand
GTGCTCTTCCGATCTCCCGTCATCTCGACATGCACGCCGCCGGCCAGCGCCCCTTCGGCGGACATCACGTCGAAAAAGCCCTTCACCTCATTCAGGATGGCGTCAAAATTGCGCGTCTTGTAGCCACCCTGGGTGGTGGTATTCCCATGCATCGGATCGCTCAGCCAGACCACCTTGCGGCCGGCTTCGGTCACCGCGCGCACCAGCGGCGCCAGCTTGCCCTCGACCTTGTCCGCGCCCATGCGCGCGATCAGCGTCAGGCGCCCGGCCTCATTCGCGGGGTTGAGGATTTCCGTGAGGCGCAGCAATTCGCCGGCCTCCATGCTGGGGCCGACCTTCATGCCGATGGGGTTTGCCACGCCGCGCAGGAATTCCACATGCGCACCATCGGGCTGGCGCGTTCGGTCACCGATCCAGAGAAAATGCGCGGAACAGGCATAGGTGCGCAGATGCGTGCTGCTCTCCCGCGTCAGGGCTTCCTCATAGGGCAGCAGCAGGGATTCATGGCTGGTGTAGAAGGCCGTTTCGCGGATTTGCGGGGCGTTGTCGCTGTTCATGCCGCAGGCGGCCATGAAGCGCAAAGTCTCATCAATCCGCGCGGCCAGCCCCTCATACTGGGTGGCAAGTGGGCTGCGGGCCACGAAATCCAGGTTCCAGCGATGCACCTGGTGCAGATCGGCAAAGCCGCCGGTGGCGAAGGCGCGCAACAGGTTCAGTGTGGCGGCGGATTGCAGATAGGCGAATTCCATCCGCGCCGGGTCCGGGATGCGGGCCTCGGGCGTGAAATCGGCGCCATTGATGATGTCGCCCCGGTAGGAGGGCAGCGTGACATCGCCGATTTTCTCGACATCGCTGGAGCGCGGCTTGGCGAATTGGCCAGCCATGCGGCCCAGCTTTACCACCGGCATGCCGGCGCCAAAGGTCAGCACCACCGCCATTTGCAGCAGCACCTTGAAGGTGTCGCGGATATTGTCGGCGCGGAAATCCGCAAAGCTTTCGGCGCAATCCCCGCCTTGCAGCACAAAGGCGCGGCCTTCAGCGGCCTCAGCCAGGGCGGATTTCAGGCGCTCGCATTCGCCGGCGAAAACCAGCGGCGGAAAGCTCGCCACCTTGGATTCCATCGCAGCCAGCGCGGCAGCATCCAGATATTCAGGCACCTGCCGGATCGGCATTTGCCGCCAGGAAGAGGGGCGCCAATCATGCGCCATGGCTGCGAACTCCCAAAAACCAAAGAATGAAACCTAAGGCAGGCGGCGCCGGAAGGCGAGAGGCCAGGCGCGCTAACGGGCGAGGGCATCCAGGCGAAACCGTGCCATGGCCAGCGAGTCCTCGGCCAGGGCGGCGGTGATGGCCTGGCCCGCGCCATCCCCTGCCAAGACCAGCACGCGGTCAAACCAGGCGCATTGCCCGCGCACCCGGGCCTGGAAGATCTGGTCCAGCGCCTGGGCGGCCGGGCTGCGGCCCTGGCAACAGGCGCAAGCCAGGGCATGGCTGGATACACCCGCCTCGAATGGGAGGGCGCAGGCGGCACCGGGCGGGATAGGCGCGGGGGCGTGCAGCACGGCGGCGGGCTTCCCAGCCGCCAGCGCCGCCGTCAGCGCTTCCGCGTCCGGCACCAGAAGAACGGGGATTCGAGCGTCGAGGGACCAAGTCATTGGCTGGACATAAGGATATGTTTATGCCATTTGCAAGCCATGGATAGCCTCCTCTCCCAATTGCGCGCCACGGCCGAGCCGACAAGGCTTCGCCTGCTCGCCCTCTGCGCGCGGGGCGCCTTTTGCGTGACCGAGCTTTGCGCCGTGCTGGGCCAGTCCCAACCGCGCCTGTCCCGCCACCTCAAGCTCTTGACCGAGGCCGGCCTGCTGGAGCGCCTGCCGGAGGGCTCCAACGTCTATTTCCAGGTGCCCGCCCAGGCCGACCTCGTGCGCGTGATCCTGGCCCGCCTACCCGAGGAGGAGCCGGTCCTGCAAGCCGACCGCCGGCAGGCCGCGCGAATCGCCGCCGAACGCGCCCGCGCCGCCTCGGACGTCTTCCAGCGCGAAGGCATGGATTGGGACGAGTTGCGGGCGCTGGACCTGGACGCCACCGCCATCGAAGCGGCGCTCCTGGCGGCGCTGCCCGCGCGGATCGAGGCGCTGCTGGATATCGGAACCGGCACCGGGCGCCTTCTGGAGTTGCTGGCCTCGCGCACCGGCCGCGCATTGGGCGTGGATGCCAGCCGCGAAATGCTGGCCCTGGCCAGGGCGCGCCTTTCGGAGCGCGGCCTCGCGGAATCCTGCACCGTCCGCCAGGCCGACATGTATCGCCTGCCGCTCGGCGATCGCGGCTTCGATGCCGTGACCTTGCAGATGGTGCTGCATTACGCCGAAGACCCGGCCGCCGCCCTGGCCGAGGCCGCCCGCGTGCTGCGCCCCGGCGGCGTGCTGTTGGTGGCCGACCTCGCCCCGCATGGCGTGGCCGAGGTGTTGAGCCGCTTCGCGCATCGCTGGCCCGGCTTTGACGATGCCGCGCTGGCCGGCTGGCTGGGCCAGGCTGGTTGTGCCCTGGCCGCGCGGCATGACATCCCCGGCCGCCTGCCCGTTCGCGTCTGGCGGGCCGAAAAACTGCCCGCCGACGCCCTCACCCACGCCTGAACTGAAGAAGAACCCGACCCATGGCCTCTCGCCCCCATCTTCTCGATGCCCTGCGTGACCGCGTCCTGCTGTGCGACGGCGGGATGGGAAGCCGCGTCCAGGCGCTGACGCTCGATATCATCAAGGATTTCTGGGACAAGGAGAATTGCACCGAGGTGCTGAGCCTCTCGCGCCCGGAACTCATCCGCGAAATCCATCGCGGCTATTACGAGGCCGGCGCCGATATGGTGCTGACCAATACCTTCGGCGGCAGCCCGATCACGCTGGAGGAATTCGAACTCGGCAACCGCGCCTTCGAGATCAACAAGATCGGCGTGGAATTGGCACGCGAGGCAGCGGAAAGCTTCGCCGATGGGCGGCATCGCTGGGTGGTGGGCGATATCGGCCCGGGCACCAAGCTGCCCAGCCTGGGGCACATCACCTATGATGCGCTGGAGGCAGGGCTGATCGAGCAATGCCTCGGCCTCATCGCCGGCGGGGCGGATGCGATCCTGACCGAGACGAACCAGGACACGCTCTACATCAAGGCCGCCGTGAACGCCGCCAAGATCGCCAAGGCGCGCACCAAGAGCGACATTCCCATCTTCGTGCAGGTCACGGTGGAAACCACGGGCACGCTGCTGGTCGGGCCCGATATCGCCGCCGCCGCCGCCGTGATCCATTCGCTCGACGTGCCGCTGATCGGCCTGAACTGCGCCAGCGGCCCACAGGAAATGGCCGAGCATCTGCGCTGGTTGTCGCAAAACTGGCCCGGACTGCTCAGCGTGCAGCCCAATGCCGGCCTGCCGGAACTGGTGGATGGCAAGACGCATTATCCCCTGGGCGCCGAGGAAATGGCCGTCTGGATGGAGCGCTTCGTCGTGGAAGACGGCTTCAACCTGATCGGCGGCTGCTGCGGCACCTCCACGCCCCATATCGCGGCCCAGGATGCGATGTTGCGCCGCCTGGGCGGTGACAAGCACCGCCCGACGCCGGTGCGCCGCAAGTATCACTGGGTGCCCAGCGTGGCGTCGCTCTACTCGGCCACCTCCTTGCGGCAGGAGAATTCCTATTTC
>CANHTE010000312.1 GCA_947462945.1 Acetobacteraceae bacterium | reverse complement strand
GTTGACCTTCAGGATGGTCGGGATGGCGCCGGCGAAGGTCGCGGCGCCGGCCTCGATCATGCCCAGCGGCGCGGCATAGGCGTTCAGCCCGGCATCGAGCGCCAGGCGAAAGTGGTAATGCGGGTCATAGGCATCGGGGTTCGGGCCGAAGCTGCGGGCCGGGCCGTGCTCGAAGCCCTGGTCCACCGGCAGGATGACCATGCGGCCGGTGCCGCCCAGGCGGCCCTGCATCAGGATGCGGGAGATGTTGGTCTTGGTGCCGGGGTTGTCGCTCTCGTACCAGTCGAGAATCTGCCTCACCTTGCGCGTCAGCTTCATGGGGCGTTTCCTTTCCATCACGTCATATGTCGCGCGCGTCTTAGGGCAGTTCGAGCCAGCGTGAAAGGTGCCGGATGCCCTGGGGCTTGCGCAAATCCACCCGGGACAGATCCAGCGCGGCTGGCGCCTGGGGCAGCAACCGGGCGCCGAGCCCCTCGGCCAGGGTCGAGAGGGCCGGGAATGCCGCGCAGCTGGGGGCCAGCACCACGCGGGTAAACCCTCCGCGCAACGCGGCCAGCGCATGGCCGGGTGCGTCCGCTGCATCCAGGATGGCCAGGCCCTGCGCGCCGTGCGGTGCGAGCAGCGCCGCAAAGCCCGCAATGCCCAGGTAACCGGCCACACCGGGCGCCGAGAGCAACGCCACCGGCCGCCCTGCCGCCACCTCCAGGACACAGGCCACATCGCGCGCTCCATGCACGATAACGGCGCGTTGTGGTTGACCATGACCCGACTGCATGCCAACGGTTTCTCATGAGCGGCGCTGCATCGTCCAGCGCCCGGGAGTATGCCTTGGACTCGAACGACATCACTTTGCGGGCTGCGGATCGGCTGGAAATGGCGCTGGAGCGATTGACGCAGGCGCTGGAGGCGCGCCTGGCCGAGCAGCCCCCGGCCCCGCCACCGCCAGCGGCGGATACCGTCTCCCGCGCTGAGGTCGCGCAGATCTCGGCCCGGCTGGATTTGGCGCTGGACCGGCTGCGCACGCTGATGGGCGAGGATGGTGGCGCCGATCTCTGATCCGGCGCGCTTTGCATAAGGGAGGCTCCGATGGGCCAGGTCAATATTCGGGTGAACGGCTACAACCACACCATCGGCTGCAAGGATGGCGAGGAGCAGCACGTCCAGGACCTGGTGGCCCAGCTGGAGGAGAAGGTGCGCGTCATCCGCTCCATGGGCGGGCAATTCAGCGAATCACGCATGCTGCTGCATGTGGCGCTGCTGTTCGCCGATGAGGCGAATGATTTGCGCATGGACCTCTCCACCCTGCGCACCCAGGGCATGATGGCGCAGCCCAGCCCGGCCCCGGCGGAGCCCCGGCCCGCAGCGCCCGCGGACCCGCAATTGGCCGAGCGGCTGTCCCGCATCGCCGAACGCATTGAGGGCATCGCCTCGGCCATTGAGCGGCCCTGAGGGATTTTTGCACGCTTCGGCGTGACGCTGGCGGGGGACGCCCCGGCATTTCCTTGCTTTTTGCGGCCTGAACGCCTACCTCCATCAGGCGAGGCTACCCGGTGCGTCAGGTCAGACATCCCCAGGGCCAATACGCATCTCCCGGGAACTGGCGCTGGTCGGGCCGTGGTCCGACTACCTGGTGCCCACCTGCTTATGGCAGGCCTTGGGAGGATGCAGGTACCAACGGCCAGGGTGGCTTCGCGCTTGAAGGCCAAAGGGCCCGCCTTCGTGGCCCCAAACGCCGGGCGGCCGTATTCGCGGCCTGGGCTTCGGAGCGCTGAAGTGTTCCGCTTCGTGAATGATGGCAGGGAGGTGTCGTCCCCAATCAGGGGCAGGCCCCTATATCCGTGGCCGCGAAATCGTCACCCTTGAACAGCAATGGCACGCCCAGGCTTTTGGCCAGGGCATAGGCGGCGCAATCCGTCAGATTGAGCTGCGCCTTGTGACCCATGCCCTTGCCGAACTGTTCAAAAGCCGAGATCGCCAGCCTGGCTTGTTCGGCGTCGAAGGGAATGACCTGCACATCATTTTCGACCAGCAGGAAGCGCCAGAGACGGGCCAATGCCTCCGGGCCACGGCGCGCGCGCAGCACCACGCCCGTTTCATGCAGGTTCACCGCCGAGATCAAAAGCTGACTTGCCCCCGCCATGGCTGCCGCGAAGCGTCCGGCATCTGGCTCGTTCTCGAAAATCGCCACCAGGGCGGAGCTGTCGAGGACGATCACGGCGTCACGGGCCGTTCAAATCATCCATGATGGCAGCAGTGCTGCGATGATCCCTCAGTGGCATGGCAGCGACGGCGGCACCGATGGAAAGCATGTCGGCCGCGCTCAAGCGGGGCCGCCCAGGGCCTTGTGCCAAGGCAACGCCGAATTGGCGTGCACTCTCCTCCAGAGCCCGCTGCACGGCCAGATGGACCGGCACGCCTTGCACGTCGGCCAGGCGCTTGGCGAGGTCTGCGGTGTCAGGGCTCAGGGTCAGCATGGCAACTCCTGCGTTGGGCATGATGTTGGGCCTTCGCGGGGCGCGGTTCAAGCCTGGCGTGGTTGCAGGGCGTCTCACCCCTTCTCAGGATACATCGCCAGCAGCGCGTCCTCATTGGCGGCGCAGCGGCCGCGCTCGGTGATGAGGCCGGTCACCAATCTTGCGGGTGTCACGTCAAAGGCGGGGTTGGCGGCGGGGCTGCCGGCGGCCACCACGCGCACCGTCTCGATGCGGCCATCGGCGGTGCGGCCGGTCATGTCCGTCACCTCGGCGCCGCTGCGCTCCTCGATGGGGATTTCCGCCACGCCGTCGCGTACGCGCATGTCGAGCGTGGAATGCGGCAGCGCCACCCAGAAGGGCACGCCATTGTCATGCGCGGCCAGCGCCTTGAGGTAGGTGCCGATCTTGTTCGCCACATCGCCCATGCGCGTCACGCGGTCCGTGCCGACAATGACGATATCCACCTGGCCGTGCTGCATGTAGTGGCCGCCGGCATTATCGGCGATGACCGTGTGCTTCACGCCATGCGCGCCCAACTCGAAGGCCGTCAGTGCCGCGCCCTGGTTGCGCGGGCGGGTTTCATCCACCCAGACATGCACATCCAGCCCCGCATCCTGCGCCATGTAGATGGGAGCCAGCGCCGTGCCCCAATCCACGGTGGCGAGCCAGCCGGCATTGCAATGCGTCAGCACATTGACGCGCCCCTTGCGGGCCGCGATCTCCTGCAACAAGGGCAGGCCGTTTTCGCCGATGCGGCGGCAGGTCTCGGCATCATCATCGGCGATGTGCGCGGCCTCGGCATAGGCGGCGGCGGCGCGGGCTTCGGTGGGCAGGTTGTGCAGGCGGGCCCGCTGGCGATCCAGCGCCCAGCGCAGGTTGATGGCGGTGGGGCGGGTTTCGTTCAGCGCCTCCAGCACAGCGTCCAGCGCCTCAGGCGCCTGGCGCATGGCGAGTGCGACGCCATAGGCGGCGACGGCGCCGATCAAGGGCGCGCCGCGCACCTGCATGGAGCGGATGGCATGGGCCGCTTCCTCCCAGGTGGTCAGGCGCAGTTGCTCCGTCGCCCAGGGCAGGCGCGTCTGGTCGAAGATGCGCACGGACCAGCCATCGGCGTCGAGCCAGACGCTGCGGTAGGACACGCCATCGATCTTCATGGGAAGCTCCTGCTTTCGGGGCCGTTCTCCTGCTTGGGGCAGGCGCCGGCGTCAAGGCATGC
>CANHTE010000311.1 GCA_947462945.1 Acetobacteraceae bacterium | reverse complement strand
GGCCGACCCAGCGCCTCGGCCAGATGTACGAAAAAGGGCTCAAAGGCGCGGCGCGTATCGCCCGCCGTGGGCTGAAACGGCCCGACAGCAAAGCGCAGCGGCGCACGTGTTTGCGCGGTGGCCAGCGCCGGCAGGAGCAGCGGCGCGGCGAGCAGGGCATGTCGGCGATTCATGTGGCGCGCCCCATCACGGAATGCTCGATCCAGACATTGGGCTCAACATAAACGGCGCTCTCCTGCTCGATCGAAACCAGCAGCGGCGAGAGCCCGCCCTCGATGGCGACCGCGCCGGATTCCGCCAGCGGCAACCCGGTCCAGCCGCGCCATTCGGCCAGCGTGCCCGGGATGACCATGCTGGTGGACGCGATCTTGATGATCCGGCCGCCCGCACGCTGAGCGGAATCAGTTGCAGGCTCATCGGGAGCAGGCAGCGCCGCCCAGCACGCAAAAGGTCGCGCAATGCGGGTGGTTCAGTGCCACCGGCCGATTGGCTTCGGCCAGGGTGGCCCCCAGCTCAAACCGCGCATCAAAGGCCAGCAGCGTGCAGGCCAGCACGGTGGGGCGGGCGGCGCCCTTGCGCTTCACGACCATGCGTGAGGAGGCGCACATCATGGAATCCGGCGATTTCTTCAGGATGCCCCAGCAGGCTTCGGTGATTTCCGGCACATCGCGGTCCGCATCCATTTCCGGGAAGAGCATCAGCGCCACAGGGTCATTCGCGTCCACTGGAATGCCGGATGCGGCGAACAGCGCGGCATAGGCGGCGCGCATCATCGCCTCATCCTCGGCACCAAAGCCGGCGCGGCCGGCGACATGGATGGTGAACCCCTCCCGCGCCAGCCAGACCAGCCCTTCCAGCGTGCGGGCAAAGCTGCCGGAGCCGCGCTCCAGGTCATGGATGGCGGCATCGTGGTGATCCAGGCTGACGCGGATCGTCAGGCGGGATGCGCCGTGCTTGTCACGCAGGGCCAGCAGGGGGGCGGCATAGCGCCGCATGGGCTGCATGGCGTTGGTCAGCACCAGGGCGTTGAGCCCGCGGGAGAGCACATCATCCAGCATGGGCACGAGGTCCGGGTTCATGAAGGGCTCGCCCCCCGTGAAGCCGATTTCCGCCACCGGGAAATTGCGTGCCTCGTCCAGGTAATCCCGCACCTCGGCGGCGCTGAGATATACCAGCGCATCATTGCGCGGGCTGCTCTCGATGTAGCAATTGGCGCAGGTGATGTTGCACAGCGTGCCGGTGTTGAACCACAGTGTCTCCAGGCCCGCGAGGCCCACCACGGCCCGGCGCTCGCCCTTCAAGGTCAGGGCCGGGTCCTGGAATTTGGCGGGATTCAGCGGCGTGGTGGTCTGGCTGCGGACGGACAAGGGCAAACTCCGGGTTCAGGCGCGGGCGGGTGGGCGGCTGTCATTCAGCGCCCAATCATAAGCATCTTCCGCCACGCGGGCGACATTTCGCAGGCCCTCCGCCAGCGCCGGGCTGGCATGGCGGCGCAGATGCGCGATGACGCCGGCATCATCCCCGCCGAAATCTTCGCGAAACCACTTGTAGATGGAGGAGACGCGCAACCCGCCATCAGGCAGCAACAAGGCGCCGCGCGGGTGGTTCACGAAGGCGCGGGCTGCGGCGTCCAGATCGGCCTCCAGGCTGGCGGCGCGCCAGGCCCGGGCCGGCAGGTTGGGGCAGCCGATGGAGGCGCAATTCACCGCGTAATGCACGCGCGGGTCCCGGAAGATGGGGCGCATCGTGCCGTGCTCGATATCATCGAGGGACATGCGCTGGCCCTCGATGGTGACCAGTCGCGTGCGCCAGGGCCCGAGGAATTGGCGCGGGTCCAGCCCCACCCCGGTCGAGCGGATATCCTTGATGGAACGCAGCGGATACCGCTCCAGCACCAGCTTCAGCGTCAGCGCGTTGTAGAGGTTGGCCCAGAAAGCGAAGGCCTCGGTGCGTGCCATGCCAGAGGGGCGGCGGGTGGCGGCCTCGGCAATCCAGGCGTCCAGCGCGGCCATGTCGGCGGCATCGGCCTTCCAGCGGGCGTAATCCACCCGCGTCACGCCATCGGCCGGGGTGCTGGCGTAACGGCCCAGCAGCGCATCCAGCCCCGGCTCTGCCGCGCGCGCAGGATGGGCCAGAAGCGCAGGCACCACCAAGGCAAGGGAACGGCGGCGGATCATCTCGCGGCAAACCGGTTCTTGAGGGGGATGGCAGCCAGCGAAAGCGCCGCCAACCCCAGCAGCGCGCCCAGGATTTGCGGCGTCAGCACGGAGCCGAGGTCGAGCGTGCCGCCGGCATCCAAGATGGAACCAAGCCCCGCGCCGGTCAGGCTGAAGACGAAGGTGCCGGGCATGATTCCGAAGAAGGTGGTCAACACATAGATCGGCAGCCGCACCCCCACGAAGGCCGGCACCAGATTCACCAGGAAGAAGGGAAATAGCGGAACCAGGCGGAGCACCAGCAAATAGGAGGCCGCATTGCGCCGAATCCCCTCAGCCAGGCGCTGGGCCGGCGCGCCGAAACGATCCAGCGCATTTTCGCCAAACAGGGTGCGAGCAAACAGGAAAACAAGCGTCGCCCCAATGGTCGCCCCCAGCATTGTCAGCAGCGTGCCAAAGACCGCACCGAACAAAAACCCACCCGACAGCGTGAGGATGATCGCGCCCGGCACCGAAAGCGCCACCGCCGCCGCATAGACCAGCACGAAACCGCCCGCCGCGACCGCGAAGTTCCGCGCGACAAACCCGCCCAAAGCCTCCCGATGCAGCGCCAGCGTATCGAGCGATAGCAGGGCCCCCAGGCCCGTCATGCGCAGGGCGAGAATGACGCCGACCACAGCCAGCGCCAGCCAGAGCCTGCGGTCCCTCAGCAACCGGCCCATAGGGCTTGGATGGGAAGGGGCGGTCATGGCAGCCATCGCTGGATCAAGCCCACGATGAAGCGCGTGCGCGCCGAAAACAGGCTGGGTGTGTAGAAGCCACCCGCCGCCCGCTTCGAGATTTCGGACATGGTGGGGTAGGGCGCCATCATCTGCGCCACCGCGCCGATCTTCATTTTGGATTGGATGGCCAGGCCCCAAAGCCCGATCATCTCGCCCGCGCGGGGGGCCAGGATGGTGGCGCCCAGGATGCGGCCGCCACCGCCCAGGATGATCTTGGCCAGGCCCTCCGTGCTGCGCTCGGCCTGGGCGCGGTCATTGCCGGAGAGGGGCTGCGTCAGCACCTGCACGGGGTGGTTGGCCAGCCGCGCTTCGCTTTCCGTCAGGCCAACATGGGCAAGTTCAGGGTCGCTATAGGTCACCCAGGGCAGCGCGCCGTAATCCACCCGGGCGGGAAGTCCGAACAGGATGTTCCGGATCAGCACCCCGGCGTGATAGCCGGCCACATGGGTGAATTGCGGCCCCCCCGCCACATCGCCCGCAGCAAAGACGCGCTTGTTGCTGCTGCGCAGCCGCGCATCCACCGTGATGCCACGCGGCGTGGTTTCCACATTCGCGAGGGCGAGGTCCAGGCCATCCATATGGGGTTTACGCCCGGCCGCGACCAACAGATGCGTGCCGGTGAGGATGCTCCCATCCGCCAGCTCCACGGCAATCCCCGGGCTGATCCGAGAGACCTGCGCGCCCTCGACCAGCCTGATCCCCTGGGCGATCAGCACATCGCGCAGCAGGGCCACCGCCTCGGGTTCATCACGC
>CANHTE010000310.1 GCA_947462945.1 Acetobacteraceae bacterium | reverse complement strand
GCGCATGGTGGCGGCGAAGCCCGGCATGCAAGCGCGGCAGATGGGGTCCACCATCTCGGTCGTCGGCAGGGCCGCGACCTCGACGCCCACGGCATAGACGCCAAGCGGCGCGGGGCCCAGCACGCGGCCGATGACGAAGCTATCCGCACGGTCCCGGATGGTGGCGGCCACGCTGATCGCCCAGGACCAGAAGGAAACGCCCGAAAGCTCACGCCAGGCGGCGAGCGAAAGGCGCTGGCGGTAAGGGTGCAGCACATGGCTCATCACCACGACGCCGAAGCGGTTGGTCAGCACGCCCAGCACCAGCGCCCAATGGCTGTGGAAGGCCCAGGCCACGCCGATGGTCACGCTGATGCCCAACAGCCGCGGGAAAAGTTGCAGCTTGAACTCCTTCTCGAAGGAGAGATGCCGCCGGAAATCCGCGATGCCGATATTGGTGGCGCCACTCAGCGCGGCTGAGGCCGCCAGCGCCAGCAGCACATCGCGCAGCCGCGCATCGCCGAAAAATCCAGCCGCCGGCGCGGCACAGAGGCCCAGCAGCATGGCGACGGTGAGCGCCTTGAGCAGGTTCAGCGTGAAGGCGGTGTCATACAGCGCGCGGGTCGGGTTTTCGCTGCGGACGATCTGATCCTCCACACCGATGGAGAGACACACGTCCAGCGCCAATGCGAAGGCCGTGGCCAGCGCCACCAGCCCGAAATCGGCCGGCGAAAGCAGCCGCACCAGCACCAGCGTGCTGCACACGCCCAGCACCCGTGTCATCAGCCGCCAGGCAATGACCCAACCCGCCCCTTGGGCGGTGCGTGCCAGAATGCTGCTCACGCCGCCTGCGCCCGGCTGGAGTGGTTTTCCTGCTGCGTCAGGAAGCCCTCCAGCACCAGCAATTGCCACAGCGCCGTGCCATGGTCGAAGCGGCCCGTCGCATGCTCATCCACCAGGCGCATCAGCCCGGCTTCGTCCAGCAATCCGTGGTCCAGCATGGCGGCACCCCGCAGGCGGGCGCGCAATTCCGGCGCGCGGGCGCGCAGCGTGGCGCCCAGCGGCGTGGCAAAGCCCTGCTTTGCACGCGTGAGCGTGCCCTGCGGCAAAAGCGGGCGCAGCGCCTCACGCAGCACATGCTTGCCCATCCTGGCCTGGAGCTTGAGGCCGGCAGGCAGCGCCATGCCCCATTCCACCAGGGTGTGGTCCAGCAAGGGCGGCCGCACTTCGAGCGAGGCCGCCATGCTCGCGCGGTCCACCTTGGTCAGGATGTCGCCCGGAAGATAGCTGTGGATATCCGCGTATTGCGCTTGCAGCAGGGGCTCGTCCGGGTCGCTCTCGGCCATCCATTGCGTGAAGCGGGCGGCGGGGTCATGGCCGTCCAGCTGCGCCCGCAGGGCGGGGGAGAGCACGGCATGGCGGCGCGCGGAATCCATCCGGCAGACCATGGTGTAATAGCCCAGCGCGCTGTCCAGGCTGAGTTCCGTCAATGTGTGTTTCGCGCGCAGCCATTGCGGCGCGCGGTCCATCTTCGGGTAGGCGCGGGCCAGCGCGCCCAGCACGCCATGGCGCAAGCCGGCCGGGATGTGCCGGCGTACCGCCTCCGTCATCTGGTGCCAGCGGTGGCGCCGATAGCCGCCAAACACCTCATCCCCGCCATCGCCGGAGAGCGCCACCGTCACATGCCGCCGCGCCAGGCGTGAGACGGCCAGGGTGGGCGTCGCGGAGGAATCGCCGAAGGGCTCGCCAAAAATCGCCGCAACCTCACGCGCATCGCGAAACGGGTCGGGTGTCATGGCCGCCTCATGGTGGCGCCCACCCAGGCTGGCGGCCAGCGCGGCGGCGGCGGGCCGCTCATCCGCGCTGCCCTCCAGGCCGATGCTGAAGCTTTCCAGCGCCGGGCCCAGCCGGGCCGCGAGCGCAGCGATCCCGCTGGAATCCACCCCGCCCGAGAGAAAGCAGCCCAGCGGCACATCGGACATCAGGCGCAGCCGCACCGCCTCACTCAAGCGGGCGGCGAGTTCGCCGGGCGCATCGGCCGGTGCCGCCGCGACATGGGTGGGGGCCTGCCAATAGCGCTGGGCGGCCGGCACGCGGGACATGCCATGTTCCAGCAGCAGGAAATGCGCGGGTTCCAGCTTGCGGATCGCCGAGTAGATGCAGCCCGGATCAGGCACGTAGCCCAGTGCCAGGAAGTCAGCCAGCGCCGCCGGGTCCAGCGCGCGAGAGAGGCTTGGCAGCACCAGCAGCCCGGCGATTTCGGAGGCGAAGGCCAGGGTGCCGTCAGGCAGCCGCGCGTAATGCATGGGCTTCTCGCCCAGCCGATCCCGCGCGAGCATGAGGCGGCCGAGCGCCGCATCCCACAGGGCGAAGGCGAATTGGCCGTTGAAATGGTCCAGGCACCCCACGCCCCATTGGCGCCAGGCATGCAGGATCACTTCCGTGTCGGAGCGGGTGCGGAAGGCATGGCCGCGCGCCTCCAGCTCCCGCCGCAGCTGGGCGTGGTTGAAGATCTCGCCATTGAAGCTCACCACCGTCTGGCCATCGGGGCTGCTCATCGGCTGCTGGCCGCCCTGGAGGTCCAGGATGGCCAGGCGCCGATGCCCGAGCCCTATCCCCGGCTCCAGGTGATACCCCTGGCCATCCGGGCCGCGATGGCGCAGGGCATCCGCCATGCGCCGCAGCCCGGCCATGTCCGGCAGGGAGCCACGATCCGGCGGGAAAAGGCCGACCACTCCACACACGTCTTGCGATTCCTCTTCTGGGCGTTGATGCTGGCGCCTCCATTCTCGCCGGGGCCTATCGCCCCGGGGTTGGAGGCCGATCAGTGGACAGGGCCGAAGCAGCGGCCGGAGGACAGCCGTGCCCGAGACGCGACGCGACGAAACGAAAACGGGTGGCACGCATGGCCGGCGATGAGCTCCCCCCCCGAACACGCATGTCCTGGCAGGCGGCCACCTTGCTGATCGCGGCCTTGTCGCTGGCGGGTTGGGGCGTGATTTTCCTGATCATCCGCTGAGTCACGCTGTCATCCGGGCATTCAGGGGGGCTTGTCGCTGCCGCTCCATGGCCTCCAGCGTGGCGCGCAGCCCGTCCCGCAGCAGGGTGGGCGCTGCCAGCCCCAAGGCTTCGCGGCTGCGCTGGGGGGAACCCACGGAATGGCGGATTTCGCCCGCGCGTGGCGGCTGCCAGCTGATGTCCAGCGGCGCGTCCAACAGGCCCGCGATCATCTGAGCCAGGCGCTGGATGGTGACGGCGGCGCCGGTGCAGACGTTGAACACAGGTGCCGAGAGCGAGGCCCGGGGCAGGGCGGCCAGCAGCGCGCGCACCACATCGCCCACATGCACGAAATCGCGCGTGTTCTGGCCATCGCCAAAGATGTTGATCGGCAAGCCCCGCGCCATGCGGTCACAGAAAATCGAGATGACGCCCGAATAGGGTGAGGCGGGGTCCTGCCCGGGACCAAACACGTTGAAGAAGCGCAGGCCCAGCGTGGGCACCCCATGCACCAGCCCCGCCACCTTCGCGTGCTGCTCACAGCCCAGCTTGTCCGCCCCGTAGGAGGAGAGGGGCAGGGCGCGCGCATCCTCACCCAGCTGATCCTGCCCTTGGCCATCCTCCCCTGGGCCATAGACCGCGGCCGAGGAAGCATAGACCACCGGAATGGCGCGGCGGCGCGCCTGGTTGAACAAGCCGATGGTGGCGGAGAGATTG
>CANHTE010000309.1 GCA_947462945.1 Acetobacteraceae bacterium | reverse complement strand
CGGCCAGGCGCGATGCGTCGCGCGCCGAGAGATGCAGCACAACGCCCGGCGCCGCGCTCTCCAGCGCCAGCGCCGCGCCCAGTCCGGCCGAAGCGCCGGTGATCAAAATGCCCATGCAATCCCCCATCCAGAGCATGATCCGCCGCGTTGGCACCACCGAAGCGGCGACGCATCCTCACCGCGAGGATTGGCTCACGATCCGGCTCAGGGCGATTTGGCCGGCTGCGCCCGCCGCGTCGAGAGGCCGCGCGCCAGGATCGCATCCTTGCCGCCCATGAGTTCCGCCGCCAGTGAGCCTGGAATGGCGGCCCGCCGCTCGGCCGAAGTGAAGGCGCGGGCGATGATGAAGCAGATGGCGTAGTAGATCAGACCCACCAGGCTGTAGATCAACAACACGCGGAAGGTGGCACTCGCCAGCAACTCGCCGGAGCGCATCAACTCCAGCACGGAAATGGTCGCGACCAGGGAGGTCTCCTTCACCAGCACCGTCGCGTAATTGCCCAAGGCCGGCAGGATGGTGCGAAAGGCCTGGGGCGCCACCACCAGCGCGAAGGCCTGCAAGCCACCCAACCCCAGCGCCATGGCCGCCTGACGCTGCCCGCGATCCACCGATTGGATGCCGCCGCGAAACAGCTCAGCCAGATAGGCGCCGAAATTCAGACTGAGCGCGAGCACGCCGGCCACGAAGGCCGGCATGACGACGCCCAATTCCGGCAGGCCGTAATAGATGTAGAAGATTTGCAGCAGCAACGGTGTGCCGCGAATCAGCGAGATGAAGCCCCGCGCCGGCGCCGAGAACAGCGTGACGCCCGACATCCGCCCGCCACAGACCAGCAGCCCCACCGCCACCGCGCCCACGGCGGAACAGGCGGCCAGCCCCAATGTCCAGACCGCCCCACGCAGCAGGGCTGGCATATAGAGCAGGATTTCTGCCCAAAGCTCCTGCATGGGATCAGGGGATCAGCGTGTCGGGGATGTCCCAGCTGGTCAGGATGCGCAGCAACTCGCCCTCGGCCTTCAACGCGGCCACCGCCGTGTTCACCGCATCGAGCAGCGGGCGATGGCCCTTGGCCACCGCCATGCCGATCTGCCAACGATTTACCGGGCGGTAGCCCTCCACCATCTTGAGGTCCGTCAGGCGCCGGGCGCGCATCTGATAGGCGATGCTGGGCGGATCAATCAGCGCCACGTCAATCCGGCCGGCGCGCAGATCGAGCAGCAGCGTCGGGCCATCGGGATAGGTGCGCACCTCGCCAATGCCAGGCACGGCGCGCAGCATTTCCAACTGCACGGTGCCGACCTGCGCGCCGACATTCTGCCCGGCCAGCGCATTGAGATCAGGATAGGCGCGGTTGTTGTTCGCCCGCGTCACGAAGCCTTCGCCCCAGCCATAAAGCGGGATGGAGAAATCCAGCACCTCGGCCCGCGCCGGCGTGATGAAGAGCGGGGCGGACATCAGGTCACTGCGGCCGCTGGTGATCTCGCCGATCAGGCTGCCGAAGGGAACTTCGGCGAAGGTGGCACGCAGGCTCATCCGCCGCGCGACGGAGGTGCCGACCTCGAACATGATGCCGCGCAGCGTGTTGCTCGTGGGGTCCAAAAACCCATGCGGCGGTGAGGAGGAGGTGGTGACGATCCGGATGGTGCCCCGCTGGCGCACCGCTTCCAGCGACTGCGCCTGGGCCGTGCCAGCTGGCAGCGCCAACCCTGCGGCCAGGAGGAGGGATCGGCGGCTGGGCTCGAATGTCACGGCGCATCTCCTTGAAGCGAGAGAAGATTGACCGACGCCGCCGCGATGCACAAGACTTGTTCACAACTTTCGAAAAGGCTTGGCTGATGGCCGAATTGCCAGTTTTCACGGCGCCGCTCACCTTCATGGGCCTGCCGGCAGGTGCGCCTGGCCCGGGCAACCGCGTGGCCATTCTGGGCGTGCCCTTTGATTGCGGCATCCACCCCTTTCGCATCGGCAGCCGCGAGGGGCCGGCCAGCGTGCGCGCGCAATCGGCCCTGGTGCGGCGGCACCATCCCAGCCTCGCCGATGTGGACCTGCCTGCGCTGCTGGGTGCGGTGGATGCGGGGGATGTGGCGGGCATCACCCCCGGCAAGATCCAGGACGCACATCCCAGGATCGAGGCGGCGGCGGACGCCATCCTGGCCGCGGGTGCCGTGCCCATCGGGATTGGCGGCGATGGCTCGGTCTCATTGCCGCTGATGCGGGCGGCGGCGCGGTACCATCCTGGCCTCGTGGCGCTGCATGTGGACAGCCACACCGATGCCTATCCGTATAATCCGGATGACCCTTTCGACGCCTCCAACCAATTCACCCACGCGGCGGAGGAAGGCCTGGTGGATGCGGGCTCCACTTGGCATGTCGGCATTCGCGGCTTCACCGGCGTGCGCGGCGTGTTGAAGCATGCGGACCATCTGGGCTTTCGCGTGCTGACCACCGAGGATCTGATCCGCCGCGGCACCGCCCAGGCGATGACGGAATTCCGTGAAGTGGTGGGCGACAGGCCGCTGTATCTGTGCTGGGACATGGATGTGTTCGACCCCTCGGTGGCGCCCGGTGTGGCGACCCCGAGCTGGGGCGGGCTGACGGCGCGGGAGGGGATTGAACTCATGCGCAGCCTGGCCGGGCTGAACATCGTGGCGATGGATTTCAACACGGTGAGCCCGGCCCATGATGTGCAGGGCATGGCCGCGCATCTCTGCGGGCACATGATGATGGAGGCGATGGTGCTGCTGGCCGGGCGATGGGGGCTGCTGCCGTAGAGCATCAACCGTTCAGACGGGATCATTTGAACGGATAAGGATGCCCGAAAACAGAAAGCTAAGCCTCCGCCACACCCTCCAGCACATGGCTGCCGGCGCGGTAGCGGTGGGTGGAAGCGCCGAAGGCCAGGAGGTTTCCGTCGGCGTCCTTCACCTCGCCGCGCGCGAAGAAGATGTTGCGCCCGGCCGTCACCAGCCGCCCCTCGGCGATGAGAATTTCGCCCAGCTTGCCCTGGCCAGTGAAGCGCGTGTCGAGATCGAGCGTCACGGCGTGCCGCTTGCGGCCGGGCGTGGGGCAATAAAGCCCGGCAAAGGCATTCACCTGGTCGAGCAGGGCGAGCATCACGCCGCCATGCACAATGCCCGAGCGATTGGCATGCTGCGGGCCGGGCAGGCAGATCAGGCGGGCCAGGCCCTCCTCCCAATGGCGCATCTCGATGCCGAGCAGGCCGTGAAAAGGAGAGAGCGCCTGGGCGCGGATATGATCAGGCAAATGGTCCATGTCCGGGACCATGCCCGGCCGCTTACGCGATGGAAAGCTCCTGCAGGGCGCTCTCGGTTTCGGCGAAGCTGGGCATCATGAAGGAGGGGGCGACCTTGCGGCCGGTCTCGACCGAGACCTGCGGCGCATTGCCGTGCAGATGCGCCACCAGGACGGCGCGGATCACCTCGTAATAGAGCGCCTCCTCCTCCACCACGCCTTTCAGCCGCGCGGCGAGCGGGCCCATCAGACCATAGGCCAGGAAGATGCCGAGAAAGGTGCCGACCAGCGCGCCACCGATCATGCCACCCAGCACGGCGGGCGGCTGGTCGATCGAGGCCATGGTCTTGATGACGCCCAGCACGGCGGCGACGATGCCCAGCGCCGGCAGCGCATCGGCGATGTTCTGCATGGCATGCGAGGGGTGAAGTTCCTCCTCCT
>CANHTE010000308.1 GCA_947462945.1 Acetobacteraceae bacterium | reverse complement strand
GCGGATTGAGTCCCAATCCACCCAGGCATCTGCGCGGCACAGCGTCGCGATGACGATGCTTCCTTCGTCTTGTAAATCTCGCGGAAGGAAACGCAAATTAAGCCTATCTCCTTGCCAGAGCAATATTTCCGCAGGCACGTTTACGCGCTGCGAGCCGGCATCCAGCTCCACCATCACGATATTATCTTCGCCCAGATCCTCGGGCGCAGGCGCATGCAGGGCAGCGCCACCCAGCGAGAGATCCTCCGACAGGCCTTCGATTCGGCGTCCATCGGCCAACAGAACGGCGGCCTGCAACTCGGCTGAAACCCGCGCGCGGGAACGCACCTGCCGCCGCTCACGGCCGACGGCAAGGCCGGCGAGCACGGCGATGAGACAGAAGGTCGCCCAGATGACGTTGAGCGCGAAAGCCTGAAATTCCAGGGTCTGGGGGGCATTTGCGGAAAGGCCGTATATGCCGAGCAGCAGTCCCAAAAGCAGTCCGGCGGCGAGGCCCATATTCGGACCCACGGCGCGAAGGTCGAAATAACCTTCATCCAGCGTGCCGCCCTTATCCGTCACATTGAAGCGCCCACGCTTGGGGTCAAGCAAGGTGGAAAGCGTGACCGGCAACAGATACACGGTCAGCACCGTCTCATAGATTTCCGACCAGAAGGAATGCCGCACGGTCTTCTGGATGCGCGATGCTGTGGTGACCGAAAGGATGATATGCGGCCCGGCATAGGCCACGATGGCCAATGGCGAGGCGGCGATGATGCTTTCGCCGAAAATCAGAAAGGCCAGCGGCGCCGTCAGGAACACGAAGCGCGGCAGTGGAAACAGGAAGTGGAACATGGCGTTGAAGTAACAAAGCCGCTGCGCCAGGTTCAAACCCTTCGAAAACAGTGGATTTTCAAGGCGCATGATTTGAATCATGCCGCGCCCCCAGCGCATGCGCTGGCCGATATGCAGCATGAGCCGTTCCGTCGCCAAACCGGCGGCGAGGGGCACGCGCAGATAGGCCGTGCGCCAGCCCCGCTTCTGCATGCGCAGTGAGCAATGGCAATCCTCTGTCACCGTCTCAGTCGGCACGCCGCCCACCGACTCCAGCGCCGTGCGCCGGATGACGGCGCAGGAGCCACAGAAGAAGGTGGCACCCCAGAAGTCATTGCCCTGTTGGATCAGCCCATAGAACAGCAGGCCCTCATTCGGCACGCGCTGGCCGGCCGCCAGGTTCCGCTCGAAGGGGTCGGGCGAGTAGAAGTAATGCGGCGTCTGCACCATGGCCAGGCCCTGGTCCCGCAGCATCCAGCCCATGCTCAGCTGGAGGAAGCCGCGCGTCGCCACGTGGTCGCAATCAAACACGACAATATATTCGGACGAGGTTTGCGCCAGCGCGTGATTGATATTGCCGGCTTTGGCACCCTTATTGTCCGGGCGGATGATGTAGTGGCAACCCACATCCTCGGCGAAGCTGCGGAAATCCTCGCGCCGGCCGTCATCCAGAAGATAGACATTCAGTTTTTCGGGGGGCCAATCCAGGGCCAGGGCGGCGAAGACGGTGGGGCGCACCACATCCAGCGGTTCATTGTAGCTCGGGATGAAGACATCCACCGAGGGCCATTCATCCGTATCGGCCGGCAAAGGCGCGGGCTTGCGATCCAGCGGCCAGAGCGTCTGAAAATAGGCGAGGACCAGCGCGATGATCGCATAGACCTCGGCCAGCAAAAGCCCGACGCCGAGGAAGGTCTGCAGAAAGCTGCCGAAATCCAGCGTTTCCGTGATGCGCCAGAAGATATAGCGCAGCGATACCAAAAGTGAGAGCAGGATCAAAAGAAGGGTGACGGTCCGGCCTCGAAAGCGGTTGAAGACCAGGAACAGAAAAAGACAGCCAAGGGAAAAAACAAGCTGCTGCTCGGCTTCCATGGGCACGGTCACGATGGTGAGTGCAAGGACAGCCCCCACCAGGCAGAGAAAAAAACCGAACCATCTGTTACGCATGAACGGAAGGCGGGCCAAGCGCTCCCTGCGCGCGGCAATTTCAGTCATCGAGCGCCCCAGCCTCCATTGAACGGTTCCGGCACGGGTGGAAGGGCCGCTTCGATCCCGCGGGCGATTTCACGCAAATCCTCGGCCGCCTGGCTATTGGGTGAGATGTCCAGCACCAGTCGCTGCGCGGCGAGGGCTTCGGCCACGGTCTCCTCGCGGCAAATGGCACCCAGCAGGCGTGGGCCCAAATGGCGGGCCACGGTCTCGGCCGCCGCGCGGGACAGGCGCGTATTGGGGTCCACGCCGTTCAAAATGACGCGCAGGCGCCCGGCGAAGAGCGCCGCCATGGTTCCGGCACCCAGAAAGCGCCCATTATCAATATCCGGCACCAGCGCCGCGCTGGTCGCATCGGCCAGAAGGATGGCACAGACCATGGCTGACATGGGCGCCAGGATATTGAGGGAATGGGAGGCCCCCGGCGGCGTATCCGCAATCACCAGCAAATTGGGGTCGGTCAGGATGCCACGCAGGGGCGCGGCCAGAAGTTCAGGATCACGCTCCAGGGCATGGGCCAGGCCCAGTGCCCCGCGAATATCAATGGAACCATGCGGCAAAAGCATCACGCCTGATGATGTCTGCCGCACCAATTCACGCCAGTCGGGGCGCTTGGGCAACTCGGTCATGAAGCCGGAGGTGTCGCTCAACGGCACGCCGAAATGCAGGCGCAGCGTGTTCTGCGGGTCGAAATCCATGACCAGGACGCGCCTGCCCTGCCGCCGCATGGCATCGGCGACATTGGCGGCCAGTGTGGTTTTCCCAACACCGCCCTTGGGGGAAGCGAAGCAAATGAGGGGCATGGAGCCTCCGGGAAGTCAGTAGGGGGACGGCGTCCGCAGGGCTGCACGGAACGTGTCGAAGGGGGTTGCGGCGGGCGGGCCGCCCATCGCGATGAGACGCATAACCTCCCCCAGGGGAACTGTCACGGCCGCAGCCGGCAGAGCTGATGCATGCGCTTGAGTATTTTTGCCATAAGCGGTGTCTCCGAGTGAGACCGGCTGGGGCAAGCTGGCCTGCCCTGGGTGCTGGACCACCTGTTTCAGG
Source organism: Acetobacteraceae bacterium (assembly GCA_947462945.1). Classification (GTDB taxonomy): domain Bacteria; phylum Pseudomonadota; class Alphaproteobacteria; order Acetobacterales; family Acetobacteraceae; genus Roseococcus. Next base: position 635 of record CANHTE010000308.1, on the reverse strand, counting down.
CGACTCAAGGTGCTGCCCGCCGGAGCGGGAGGCGGCGCATCCTGCCGGACACCCAAATCCGAATAAAGCACCGCATGCGCCGGGGCCGGCATGGATTGGGCCATTGATGGGGCCAAGGGTGGGGCGTTGGGGGGCCTGCGCTGATCGGCGAAGAGGCCTGTCTCGGCCAAAGGCGGCACTGGACGCGGCGGCACCGCCAATGCGGCCCAGTCAATCATGGCCAGCTTGGCCGCGGAATGGTCGGGTGCGGCTTCGAGCAACTGGGCGAAGAGGGGCAGGATGGGCGCTTCCGCCGTGGCGGGGGCCATGCCCCCAGGCTCGGGAAGACCGGGCGCAACCATGCCGGGTGCTGCGACAGCCGGCGGAGGCCACGCACCTGCCGCCACCGTGATGCGGGTTGGCTCCCGCTGCGTCTGCCCAGAGGCGGCGGTGCTGGGCGGGGGCGGCGCTGCAACGGTTTGCGGCAATGGCGCCGGGGCGGCCATCACGGGCGGCAAAACGGGTGGTGGAGGAACCGAGATGATGGTCGCCGGCTCGGCCAGGGCGGGGGCCTGAGGCGGCGCGTAGCCGGCACCGGCGGCCTCAGGCAGGCGAGGGGCGGGGGGCCGCGGCGGCGATGCGGGTATTTGCGGGTC